>NZ_JBHYTK010000086.1:0-29664 GCF_042749255.1 Streptomyces sp. NPDC059524
TTGGGCGCGGGTCGGTTGGCCGGGCGCCGCCTCCCGGCGCCCCGGGGCGCCCGCGGGGGGGGCCCCCCCGCCCCCCGACCGTAGCAGTGGGTCTAGACCAGATCGGCCGGGCGCGCTGCGCTCAGGCGCCCAGGGTCACCCGGCTCGCTCCGCGCAGCGGTACGGCGAGCTCGACGAGGGCGTGCTCCAGCGCGTGCAGATGGGCGAGGACCGGCTCGCCGTCGGCGGTGTGCGGCGCGGTCGCGACGCGCCCGCGCGGGTACGGGGCCGGTGCGGTCAGGGCCTCGACCGCGGCCTCGACGCGCCAGCAGGCGGCGGCGAGCCGGGCGTCGTGCGAGGCCTCGGGGTCGGCGGCGACGGAGGCGAGCCCGCGCACCTCGCGGGCGCAGTCGTCGAGCAGCGCGAGGATCTGCCGGGCCCGCCCCTTGCGGGCCTTCATCGGGCTCAGCGGGTGCACGAGCGGGCTCAGCGACAGCCGTACGCGGCCGAGGATCGCCTCCAGCTCGGCGACGCGCGGCGCCGGGTCCGCGTCCGGGTCGCCGGCCAGCCGGGCGGCGGCCTGCGCGGTGCAGGCGTGCACGCAGCGCAGCGCCCGCTCGACCCAGGCCTCGGTCACGGAGTGCGTGGTCACGGGCAGTACGAGCAGCACGGCGAGCACGGCGCCGAGCGCGCCGACGGCCGTCTCCGTGACCCGCAGAGCGAGCAGCCCGGCATCGAGGACGCCCAGCAGCCCGTAGAGCATGCTGGCCATGACCGTCACCGCGAGCATCATCCACGTGTACGAGACATGGGCGGTGTAGAAGATCCCGAAGACGCTGATCGCGATGACCACGGCCGCGACGGCCGGCACGTGGTGAAGCGGGACCGCGATCGCGAATCCCAGGACGATCCCGAGCACGGTGCCGAGGAAGCGCCGGAAGCCGCGCACGACGGTCTCGCCGCGCGAGGTCGTCGCCACGAACACCCACCAGGTGGCGCCCACGGCCCAGTACCAGCGCTGGTCGGACAGCACCTGCCCGATCCCGAGCGCGAACGCCGCGCCGAGCGTCGCCTGCACGGCCTGCCGCGTCGTGATCCGCTTCAGGCCGGTGCCCCCGCCCGGCACCGCGACCGCCGCCGGAACCGGCAGCCGCCGCTCGTAGCACCACACGCCGAACCGCATGACGGCCGCGGCGGCGAGCGAGAGCAGCACCGCCTCGTACAGCTCGGGCAGCTGGGACGGCACGGTGTGCAGGAACTGGGTGGCGAAGAACATCATGAACGCGAACACGCCGAGCGAGTGGCCGCGCGGGCCCCAGCGGCGGGCGTACACGCCGGCGCCCACGGTGGCGAGGAACGCCAGGTCACGGGCGGCGGGCACGTCGTGCAGCACGGCGGCGAGCGCCAGCGCCGGCAGCCCGACGACCGGCAGCAGCGCGGTCGTCACCGCCTGGCCGCGCACCGTCGCGTCGGTGACCGTGAACAGGGCGAGCAGCGCCGCCAGGCCGCCGGTGATGGCGGCCTGGAGCGAGTGTCCGACCGCCCCGCACAGCACGACGGCCAGGCCGATGCCCAGCACCGCCCGGCTCGCGAACCGCAGCCGGATCCGCCCCGGATCCGGCGCCGTGAACGCCCTCTTCAGCAAGTTGCCCCGCCCCTTCAGCACGCGCACGTGCCCCGACATGAGAAAGGCGCCGCGGAGATCCCCGGAGGATCCGCAGCGCCATCGACACGCCCATTGCACCATCGACCCGGCAGGCGGTTCAACAGAGCCCCGAAATGCTGAACCAATGGCCCAGCGTCGGCGCGACGGGTTCGGCCACCCCTGGGCCAACGGACCATCCTCCGCCGCGACCCCGGCGCGGACCGGAGTGAGTGGCTCCGCGCGGGTGGGGCGAGCCTGCGCGGACATGGTGGGCGCGTGGCGTGGTACTCGGCCCGCATGAACACATCGGTTGTCCTCGCCGCCGGAACGGGCGCGAGCTGGTTCTTCACGATCGTCGGCGTCCTGATCGTGATCGCGCTGCTCGTGCTGCTGTGGACGAGCCGGCGCCGTCTGGCGCGCCGCCCGGATCCACCACAGACCCGGCAGCCGCGGGCCGGTTCCTGGAAGCGTCCGGGGGACGACGACCCGGTGTGACGGCGGGCGCACTCATCACGCGGTTGAGTAGCGGTACTCACGCGGGGTTACCCGGGCGCGCCCGAGGATGGCGGCACAGCCCAGGCAGAGGAGCCAGCGATGTCCGCCCACCCCGTGTCCGTCAGAACGCCGTCCCGCGCGGTCCCGTCCGGCGGCCGCCGGTTTCCCGCCGTGCTCGCGGTGCTCGTCGCGGCGGCGCTCGCGGGGTCGGCGTTCGGCGCCGCGGACCCGGCCACCTGGGTCCTGGAAACCGTGTGGGTGATGCTGGGCCTGCCCCTGCTCGTCCTGCTGCGCCGGCGGTTCCCGCTGAGCGGTCTGCTGTGCGGGCTGCTCGCCGTCCACGCCACGGTGCTGATCGTCGGCGGGCACTACACATACGCCGAGGTGCCCGCGGGCGATTGGGTGCGTGACTGGTTCGGCCTCGAGCGCAATCCGTACGACCGTTTCGGGCACCTCATGCAGGGGTTCGTGCCGGCGATCCTGGTCCGTGAACTCCTCGTCCGGACCTCGCCCCTGCGCGGCAGCCGCTGGCTCGCGCCGCTGACGGTCTGCGCCTGCCTGGCCTTCAGCGCCGTCTTCGAGATGCTGGAGTGGCTGGCGGCCGTGACCGGAGGTCAGGCGGCCGACGCGTTCCTGGCCACGCAGGGCGATGTCTGGGACACCCAGTGGGACATGTTCTGCGCGCTGATCGGTGCCACCTGCTCACTCCTGCTGCTGCGTCGCGCGCACGACCGCAGCCTCACGCGTCTGCCGGCTCCGGGGAAGGGCTGACGCGGGTGTGGACGCTGACCGCGTAGCCGCCTCCGTCGTAGGGGTCGGCGTCCCAGGTGGCGAACCGGTCGACGAGGGCGAGGCCGGACGCGGCGCAGTACGCGTCGTACTCCGAGAGCGTGATGCCCGGCGGTACGGGCAGGTGGGCGGCGTCCAGGCCGAACCCCGCGACCAGCAGACCGCCGGGGCGCAGGGCACCCGCGAGGCGCTCGACGACGGTGGCCTCGGTGCCGGGGGCGAGCAGCGGGAAGACGTTGCCGGCGGCGACCACGAGGTCGAAGTCGGCGGCGATGCCGAGCGCGGCCGGGTCGAACGCGGCGAGATCGGTGCGGTGCCAGGGCAGCCCGGGTGCCTGGGCCCGCGCGACGTCGAGCATCGAGTCGTCGAGGTCGATCCCCACGCAGTCGTGGCCGAGCTCCGCCAGCCGGATCGCGACCCGGCCGGTCCCGCACCCGGCGTCCAGCACCCGCGCCCCGGCCGGCAGCAGCGCCGAACAGAACCGCGCCTCGCCGTGCACGTCCTTGCCGCTGCGGGCCAGCTCCGCGAACCGCGCGGCGTACTCGTCCCCGGAGACGCCACCGGTCAGTTCCTGCCATCGATTCATGAGGACGACTCTAGGCGGCGGTCGC
Source organism: Streptomyces sp. NPDC059524 (assembly GCF_042749255.1). Taxonomy (NCBI): domain Bacteria; kingdom Bacillati; phylum Actinomycetota; class Actinomycetes; order Kitasatosporales; family Streptomycetaceae; genus Streptomyces; species Streptomyces sp. NPDC059524. The sequence goes on from NZ_JBHYTK010000086.1 coordinate 3,520, forward strand.
GGGCCCGGCGGCGCGCCGGGTCAGTTCCCGGTGGCGCCGCGCTCCGCGGACAGCCAGGTCCGGTAACGCCGCAGGGCGCGGCGCTGCTGCCGCTGCTCGCAGACCAGGGCGAGCGCCGGGTGGGTGCCGGGCCTGACGCGGCCGCCGCGGGCCACGCGCCGCATGGCGTGGCGGACCTTCGCCATGCTCGCGGCCGAGGCGAGGGCCTTGTCGGACCAGGTCACCGGCTCCATGCGGCTCTCGGCCTCGCGGCCGTCGCGCCACCGGGCGGGGAGGTCGGGGGTGACGGCGAGCGCCGTGCCCATGCCGACGACGGCGACGCCGCTGCCGATGACCCGCTCCGCGGTGTCGCGGCGGGTGATGCCTCCGGTGAGCATGAGCGGGATCGGACTGGTCTCGACCAGGTCCTGGGCGAGGTCGAGGAAGTAGGCCTCGCGGGCCTGGGTGCGGTCGTCGGCGGGGCGGCCCGTCATCGCGGGGCTCTCGTAGCTGCCGCCCGAGAGTTCGACGAGGTCGACGCCGAGCGGGGCGAGCATCCCGATGACCTGCCGCGCGTCGTCGGCGTCGAAGCCGCCGCGCTGGAAGTCGGCGGAGTTGAGCTTCACCGCGACGGCGAAGGACGGGGAGACGGCGCCGCGGACGGCGCGGACGATGTCCAGGAGCATCCGGGCCCGGTTCTCCAGCGGTCCGCCCCACCGGTCGGTGCGCGTGTTGACGAGCGGGGAGAGGAACTGCGACAGCAGATAGCCGTGCGCCGCGTGGATCTCGACGCCGTCGAACCCGGCCTCCTCCGCCCGGCGGGCCGTGACGGCGTACCGGGTCACCGTGTCCTCGATCTGCCGCTCCGTCATGGCGGTGGGGCGGCCGAAGCGGCTGCTGTGCCTCCCGAGGGAGACGGCGAGGTCGGAGGGGCCCCACACGACGCCGGGCATGCCCGAGGCGACCTGGCGGCCGGGGTGGTTGATCTGCATCCAGACGGCCCCGCCGCCGGACTTGGCGGCCTCGGCCCACGCGGCGAACGGTTCGAGCGGCGCGTGTTCGTCGAGCACGACTCCGGCGGGGCCGGTCAGCGCCTCGGCATGGACCATCACGTTGCCGGTGATCAGCAGTCCGGCGCCGCCTTCGGCCCAGCGGCGGTACAGCGCGGGCATCGGCGCGTCGGGGAGCTGGCCGTCGCCTGCCATGCTCTCCTCCATCGCCGCCTTGGCGATGCGATTGCCCAGTACCTGCCCGGAGCGCAGCGCCAGCGGCGCGAACAACTCGCTGGTCATCCCGTTTCCCTCATTCCTCGTCCGCCCCCTACGATGTGTACACCTCTCACATTAGAGGGAGAAAGTAAGCATCGTAAACATCGAGGGGTGTGACCCATGTCGCAGACCGGCGCCTATCACCACGGCGACCTGCGGGCCGCCTGTCTGCGCGCGGCCCGCGAGCTGCTGGAGGAGGACGGGAGCGCCGGGCTGTCGCTGCGCGCGGTCGCCCGCCGGGCCGGGGTGTCCGCCACGGCCCCGTACCGTCACTTCGCGGACCGCGAGGCGCTGGTGTCCGCGGTCGCCGCGCAGGGGTACGGGGAGCTCGCGGAGAGCCTCGCCGCCGCGCACCCCACGCCGTCGAGCCCGGACGAGCTGGCGGCGGTCGCCGTGGCGTACGTCCGGTTCGCGCTCGACCACCCCGCGCTGTTCCGGGCCATGTTCGCCGAGCCCTGCGACCCGTCGGACGCGGAGCGCGCCGCCGCGACCGCCGCCATCACGGAGTACGTGCACGGCATCGTCCTCGGCGCGTTCCCGGGGGCCGGCGAGACGGACGCACTGGCGACCACGGTGTGGGCCCTGGTCCACGGCCTGGCGTTCCTTCACCTGGACGGCAAGCTCGACCCGTCCTCCCCCGAAGTGGTCGCCGCCCGGGTCGGCGCCTCCGTGCACGCCCTGTTCTCGGTCTCCGCGTCCGCCGGCACACCCCGCGCGTAAGGCCCAGCGATGCACAGCACGCTGACGGAGCACGCCCGGTGCCTGTACGGGGACGAGTACCGGCCGACCCCGGAGTGCGACGCGGACCACCGGGAGCACTGCTTCGTCGAGGAGCTGACCTTCGCGGGCGCGGACGCGATCCTCGCCATGCTCGACGAGCTCAGCCCCCACGCGGTGGACGGCCTGCTGCCGGTCTGGGTACGGAACCTGGCCTACCGGCTGGTGCTGCTGCAGCGGCCCGACGAGCCGGCGCTGCTGCGCCGGGCCGCCGAGAACCTGTGGCTCCACGGGCCGGACTGGGACCACATCGCCGCGGACCTGCGCCGGCAGGCCGACGCGCTGGAGACCGGCTGATCCGGGTCAGCGCCGGAAGAGACAGATCACGGCGATGTGCTCGCCGTCGCCGACCTTGCCCTCCACCGCGCTGAAGCGGTCGAGCTGCCAGCCGAGCGCCTCGACCGCCTCGATCTGGGGGGAGATGCCGAGCATCGGCGCGGTGACGAAGCTGTCGGTGATCGGGTCGATGAACTTGTAGACGAGGACATGGGCGCCCCGCTCGATCGCCTGCCGGGCCTGTTCCTCGGCACCGTCCCGTGTGCTCTTGTCGGAGAACGTCATGAACACCGTCCCGACCGCCGCCGCCCGGACTGCCCGCATGGATGCGCGCCGCCCCGCGCCGGCCACGCTTCCAGGGTGCGCCGATGCCGACCCGAGCGCAGCTCGTGGCGTGGCGTGCCGGGCCACGCCACCGGGCCGCGGTCTCAGTCGTCGGCCGCGACGAGCAGGGTGACCCGGGCGGCGGCCCGGTCGGCGAGCACGAACTCGTGGAACTCGCCGTGCACGCCGCCCCAGTCGTGCAGCGCCTCGTCACCGAGCTCGACGAGATGGTGCACGGCGTCGGCCGCGGCCAGGCGGTCGAACACCTCGCGGCGCAGATCGTCCCGGAGCGCGGCGGGCGGATCCCACTGCGGGTCCACCCACTCCTCAAGGATCCGCGCCGCCGTTTCCCGGGAGACGGCCAGAAGTTCCTCGTCGCGCGGGGGAAGGGAGCGGGCGGCGCCGTGGAGGTGCTTGATGTCGACCCACCGGAAGCCGTGCTCCTTCGGGTCCCGGGCGTAGTGCCGGAAGTTGAGGAAGGCGCCTGCCTCGTGCGTGAGCCCGTCGTCCATGGCGCCGGCCTAGAAGGCCGGGCCCGCGCCCCTCGCGCTCAGGCCGTCTGACCGCCGTCCACCACGAAGTCCTGGCCCGTGCAGTAGCTGCCCGCGTCGCTGGCCAGGAAGGCGACGAGCGCGGAGACCTCGGCGGGGCGGCCCGGGCGCGGGATCGGGAGGTGGGCGACGGCGCCGCCGCCGGAGCGGGTCTCCTCGCTGATCATCGCGGTGTCGATCGCGCCGGGGCAGATGCAGTTGACGCGGATGCCGAGCGGGCCGAGCTCCTTGGCCGCCGACCTGGAGGCACCGCGCAGCCCGAACTTGGAGGCGCTGTAGGCGAGACCGCCCGCGTATCCGTTCAGGCCCGCGGTGGAGGAGATGTTGATGACGGATCCGCCGTGCTCGCTCATCAGCGGGGTCACGGCCTTGATCCCGAGGATCGGGCCGACGAGGTTGATCTGCAGGGTGGTCAGCAGTTCCTTCTCGCTCAGCTCGGCGAGCGGCACCTTCCGGTAGGCCGCCGCGTTGTTGACCAGCACGTCGACGCGGCCGAACCGCTCTCGGACCTCCTCCATGACCTCGCGCCACGCGTTCTCGCTGCCGACGTCCAGCGCGAGTCCCAGCGCCGCCGGGCCGATCTCGTCCGCGACGGCCCGCGCGGCACTCGCCTCCAGGTCCGTGAGGACCACGCGCGCTCCGAGCCGCGCGCACAGCCGGGCGTGCTCCGCCCCCTGGCCCTGCGCGGCTCCGGTGACGACGACGATCTTGCCCGTCAGGTCGACCAGCTGCTCCGTCACAACTCCACCCCTTCGTCGGTTCGTTCGTTGCATTGGTTCGTTGCGTTGGTTCGTTGCGTTCGTGCGTCGCGATCGTGCGTCGCGATCGTGCGTCGCGATCGTGCGTCGCGTTCGTGCGTCGCGATCGTGCGTCGCGTTCGGTCCGGGTCAGGCCGCGAAGCCGTCGAGGAAGATCGCCATGCAGTCCCGGGCGAGGTCCTCGCTCGTGTACGCGTCCTCCGGGTGGCGCCATTTGACCGACAGCCACACCGCGTCACGGATGAAGCGGTGGAAGACCTTCGAGGGGATGTCGTCCCGGAACACGCCGGCCCGCTTGCCGTCGTCGATGGCCTCCAGCCAGCACTGCTGCGCCTCGTCGGCCAGCTCCTTGATGTGCCGGTACTCCGGCACATCACGGAGGTTCGTCAGTTCGCTCTGGTACACCGTGGTGGTGTGCGGATCGTCCGCCGCGGTGCGCAGCGAGACCTCGACGATCGCCCGGAGCCGGGCTCGGGGCTCGAGGCTGCGGGGCGCTTCCTCGTCGTAACGGGCCTTCAGCTCCCGTACGTAGGTGTGCAGCAGCTCCTGGACGATCGCGTCCTTGGACGGGAAGTAGTGGTACAGCGCACCGGACCGGACCCCGACCTGGGACGCGATGGCGCGCACCGTGGTCGTCGCGACGCCCTTGGCCGCGAACAGCTCCGCGGAGGCCTTCAGGATGTCCGCCCGGCGGATCTCGACAGTGGGCATCTGTGTCCTCCACTTGATTGATCGCTTGCTCAACGGAAGCTAGACGGCTTCCCGCACGGAGGTCAATCGGTTCACTCGAAATCCCTCCAAAGATGGCTCTGACCTGGGTAGTTGAGTGGAATGGCCACGCCCTGACCGGTGTCCCACTGCGTGGGACATCCCGTTGACCAAGCGTTCAATCGGCACTACTACTGCTTTCCGACGGGCCGCGACGGCCCGGGAGGAGAGGGGCGCCGATGTCACTCGCGCAGTACTGGTCCCTGGCCGATCTGCACCACGTCGGCGTGGTCGTGGCGGACATCGAGAAGGCCGCCGAGGACGTCCAGCGGATCTACGGCCTGTCCGTGACGGTCTTCGACGAGACACGGTTCGCCTGCCGGATCGGCGGGGTCGAGCACTCCGGGACACAGCGCATCGGGCTCTCGGCCGGCGGCGCGCCGCATCTCGAACTCCTGCGTGAGGTACCGGGATCCGAGATCTGGCGGGCGGCGCCGGGCATCCACCACCTCGGCTTCGTGGTGGACGACCTGCCGGCCGCGGCCCGCGCGGCGCAGGAGGCGGGGGCGCCGGTGTGGATGGCCGGGGTGCGGGACGGGATCAGCCCGGCCGGCGCCACGTACCACCGGGACCCGCTCGGCCAGGTCTTCGAACTCCTCGACCGAAGCCTCGCCGCCAGGCTCGCCGACCGACTGGAGCGCGGGCGTCCCACGACGACGCCCCCGGCTCTCTGATCCGCACCCGAGAAATCTGTCACCAGCGAAGGAGCAACCCATGAGCCCGCGTGTGGTCTACGCCCGCAGTGTGCACGACGACGCCGAGATCAACGCCTGCCTGGAGGTGCTGCGCGGCGGCCCGTTCGGCCTGAAGATCGGCAAGAACGTGGCGGAGATGGAGGCGACCGTCGCCGAGCTGTACGGCAAGCGCCTCGGCGTGATGTGCAACTCCGGCTCCTCCGCCCTCTATCTCGCCCTGGAACTGCTCGACCTGCCCAAGGGCGCGGAGGTCATCACCTCACCCCTGACCTTCTCCACGGACGTCGGGCCGATCGTGCGCGGCGGCTGGGTGCCCGTCTTCGTGGACGTGGAGCCGGACACGTACAACGTGGACGTGAGCAAGATCGAGGAGCTGGTCACCGAGCGGACGAAGGCCGTCCTCATCCCCAATCTGGCGGGCAACGCACCCGACTGGGACGCCGTCCGGGAGATCGCCGACCGGCACGGGCTGAAGGTCATCGAGGACTCCTGCGACTGCATCGGCACCACACTGCGCGGCACCAGGACGGGCAGCCGCTCGGACATCACCGTCACGAGTTTCGCGATGGCGCACATCGTCACCTGCGCCGGCAACGGCGGCATGGTGTGCCTGGACGACGAGGCGCTGCGCGACAAGGCTCTGATGCTGCGCCGGTGGGGGCGTCGCTCCGAGCCGCACCTGTTCGGTTCGGCGCGGACGGGCCGGGTGTTCCGCGAGGACCTCGACGGAGTCGCGTACGACAACGACTTCATCTTCGACGTGCTGCCGTGGAACTTCGAACCCTCCGAGCTGGGGGCCGCGTTCGGTCTGCAGCAGCTGAAGAAGCTCGACCAGAACTTCAAGCGCCGGGCGGAGATCTTCGAGGCGTTCACGAACGCGTTCGGCGCGTACCCGACGCTGTTCTCGCTGCCGCGCCAGCTGCCCGACTGGCACACCGCGTGGCTGTGCTACCCGGTGACGGTCCGGCCCGACGCCGGTTTCGCGCGCGGTGACCTCCAGGAGTCCCTGGAGTCGGCGGGCATCGACACCCGCACCGTGTGGAGCGGGAACATCACCCGGCACCCGATGATGCGGGGCGTCGAACACCGCGTCCCCGAGGGCGGGCTGCCCGAGGCCGACGCGGTGTTCGAGCGCGGGATGTCGCTGGGCATGAGCCACGGCACGACGGACGAGGAGCTCGATCACGTGGTGGCGAGCATCCACGCGTTCGCCTCGCGCTTCGCCTCCGCCACCGGGGCCGGCACCGCCCGGCGCTGACCCACCGCTCCCCCGCACCGGAAAGGCTCCGAGGTCCAGGCCATGCCGACTCCTCCCATCAGAACCGCCGTGTACGCACCGCCGATCGGACGGGACGTGGACGCCTGGCGGCGTCGGCTGCGCCTGCTCGACGAGAGCGGCCTGACCGCCGTCTCGGTGTCCGATCACTTCCAGGCGGGCGTGCAGGATCCCGTGGCCACGCTGGCCTCCCTCGCGACGAGCACGCGGCGGCTGCGTCTGATGGCGCTGGTCCTGTGCAACGACTACCGCCATCCGGTGATCACCCACCACGCGATGGCCACCGTCGACGCCTTGTCCGGCGGGCGGCTCGACCTGGGCCTGGGGGCGGGCTATCTCGCCGCCGAGTACGCGGCCGCGGGCCTGCCCTTCGACCCGCCGGGACTGCGGGTGGACCGGCTCACGGAGTCGGTGGACCTCGTCAAGGCGCTGTTCGGCGGCCGCCCGGTCCACCACAGCGGCCCGCACTACACGGTGTCGGGGCTGACCGGGTCGCCGGCCCCCGTGCAGACGCCGCATCCCCCGCTGGTGATCGGCGGCGGCGGGAAGCGGATGCTCGCCTTGGCCGGGCGGCACGCGCAGATCGCCGGCATCCACTCGAACCTCGGGCACGGCACCGCGTACGACGCGGCCGTCATCGAGGACATGGTGCCGGAGCGGATGGCGGCCAAGATCGGCTGGGTGCGGGAGGCCGCCGAGCGGGCCGGGCGCGACCCCGACGGCCTCTCCTACCTGTCGGTCACCTGGACCTGCCGGGTGGTCGACAGCCCGCGGCGGACCCCGGCGGCGCTCGCCGAGGTGTGCCGGGCCTACGGGGTCGACCCGGAGGTGGGCCGGCGCTCGACGGGGCTGCTGGTCGGCACCGTGGAGGAGTGTGTCGAGCAGCTCCGGCAGCGGCAGCGGGACCTCGGGCTCGACTACGTCGACTTCGGCGCCGCCGATCCCCGTACCGTCGCCCCGCTGGCCGCGGCGCTGGCCGCGCCGGACGCGGGGCTCTGAGCGCGGAATCAGGCGGAGGCTATGCGCAGCACCAGTGCGGCCGCGGCCAGCAGGGTCAGGACGACGACCGGGGCCATCGCGAAGTCCTTCACGCGCACGTGGGAGATCACCGCGCCGACGAAGTAGAGCACCAGGCCGACTGCGGCCGCCACGCCGAGCGGCGCGACGGCCAGGCCGGCCAGCAGGCCGAGCGCGCCCGCCGCCTTCGCGGTCGCGAGCCAGGGCAGCCAGGAGTCGGGCACGCCCACCTTCGTCATGCCGCTCACGACCTGCGGATTGCGGCTGAAGGTCGCGAAGGCGGACCCGGCACAGGCGAGCGCGAGCAGCGCGGCGACGATCACATAGCCGATGAACATGGGAACACTCCAACGATCTGGGGACGACAACCGTTGAAGAGTAACAATGATTTATGTCGATCCATAATGAACCCGCTGTTACCGTGGACGGCATGGCAGCAGCGCACCCGAACGACCGCCTCGGATTCCTCCTCTCCTTCCGCGGAGAGCTCACCGGTGCGCGCATTCGCGCCGCCGTGGCCGTCGCCGGGCTGCACCCGCGCAACGCGATGACCCTGATGCACCTCGCGCCGGGCGCCACCAGCCAGCGCGAGCTGGCCGTCACGATGGAGGTCGACCCCAGCCAACTGGTCGCGATCCTCAACGAGTTGGAGTCCTCGGGGCTGTGCGAGCGGCGCCGTGACCCGGCCGACCGGCGGCGTCACATCGTGGAGATCACCCCGGCCGGCCAGGAGGCCCTGGAGCGGATCGACGAGGCGGTGAGCGTGGCCGAGCGCGAACTGTTCGGCGATCTCACCGAGGCCGAGCAGACCCTGCTGCGGGGCCTGCTCGACCGTGTCGTGGTGGATCCGGCCTCGCACGAGTGCGGCGAATAGCGAGGGATCCGGGCGCCCCGCGGCCCGTCAGTGCCCGAAGGTGACGACGGCGCGGCCCTGGAGGGTGCCGTCGTGCAGCGCCTTGTACGCCGCCTCGACCTCGGCGAACGGGAAGAGGTCGACGTTGTTGCGGACGCGGCCGGCCTCGGCGAGCCGCAGCACCTCCTGGACGTCGGCGATGCCGCTGCCCTGGAAGGTGAACACCTCGCCGTCCCGAGGCAGTCCGCCGTACCAGGGTGACTGGAGGCGGCCCGACGCGGCGCCGACCAGCCCGAAGGCGCCCGCGGGGCGGACCGCGGCGACGCCCGCCGCGATCGTGGCGTCCACTCCTACGAAGTCGAGTACGGCGTCGGCGCCGTGACCGTCCGTCAGCGCACGGATCTCTGCCGCGGTCCCTTCCGTGGTGCCGACGAGCGTGGCGTGCGCGCCCAGTTCCGCGGCCACCTTCAGGCGGGCCTCGTCGGTGTCGACGGCGACCACCTGGGCGCCGGTGAGCAGGCACAGGAACTGGACCGCGAACGCGCCGAGTCCGCCCGCGCCGATGACGACGGCGGTGCCGCCGGGCCGGATCCGGGGCGCCGCGCGCCGCACCGCGTGGTACGAGGTGGCCCCGGCGTCCGTGAGCGGGCCCGCGGTGCGCGGATCGAGTCCGCCCAGGGGCAGCAGGGCGCGCGGGTCGTCGACGAGCACGTACTCGGCGAGGCCGCCGTCGCGCCCGAAGCCACGCCCCGCCGGGGCGTTCGGGCAGCTGGCGTCCAGGCCGCGCACGCAGTAGGCACAGGTGCCGCAGGACGCGGGGGAAACGAGGGCGACCGGGTCGCCGGGGGCGAACCCCGTGACGCCGGCGCCCAGTTCGGCGATGCGGCCGGCCGTCTCGTGCCCGAGTGTGAAGGGTATGGACCAGCCCAGGGCGCGGCCGAACTCGGCGGGCATGCCCAGCATCGTGAAGTCGGAGTGGCACAGGCCGCAGCCGGCGACCTCGACCAGCGCCTGACCGGGCCCGGGTTCGGGAACGGGCACGTCGACGACTTCGGCGGGATGTTCCCACTCCGGAATGCGATAGGCGCGCATGGTGGTACGGCTCACGGCGGTCACCGTCCTTGTTCGTCGCCGCCTGCGACGGCCCGCGTCTGCGGCGGCATGCTCGCGGCGAACGTAGTGGTGGACGGTCGAGGGGTACAGAGCGCCGCGCATCGGCCGTGGCCCGCGGGGTCAGGTGCCCGGCAGGTCCTGGCGCACGATCGTCACCGGGCAGGAGGCGTGCTGCGTCACCTGCTGGCTCACCGAACCGAGCAGGGCCCTACGGAACGCGCCGCGGCCGTGACTGCCCACCACCAGGAGATCGGCGCCCTCCGACGCCTCGACCAGTACCGCGGCCGGGTGGCCGTGCACCACGCGCTCGTGCACGGGCGGGCCCGCGTCACCGGCACCGGCCTCGCGGCCCAGCACCGTCCTGACCTCCTCGAGCAGGCGCTGCTCGGCGTCCTCCTGGTCGAACTCGCCGTCCGCCGCCGGGGCCGACCACGACGCCTCACCGGGAATCTCCCACGCGGTGACCACGTCGACCTGCCCTCCGACGAGCCCGGCGTACCGCACGGCCCAGCGCAGCGCGGCCTGCGAGGAGGGCGACCCGTCCACGCCCACCACGATCCGTGCCGCCCGCTCTTGCGTGTCCATGGCCGCGTCCCTTCTGGACCTTCTGGATGCCTCCTTCCAGCCTGGTCGAGAAACGAGCGCACTGCCATATGAAAGCCCCGTACGGGCACAAGAGGGACAATGAATGTCTCGTGCCCGAGACGGGAGGAATCGTGACCACCATCTCTGTGCCCCGCTCCGTCGTGACCTCGCTCGTCGAGGACGCCGTCACGGCCCCGTCGATGCACAACGCGCAGCCGTGGAGATTCGTGCACCGGGAGGACTCCGGCACCCTGGAGCTCCGCGGTGACCCGGCGCGCGAGCTGCCCCGGGAGGACCCGGACCACCGGGCGCTGCACCTCGGATGTGGGGCCGCCCTGTTCGCGCTGCGGGTGGCCGCGGCGGAGCGGGGGCTGCGGGCCGTGGTGGAGCTGCTCCCGGATCCGGCCGATCCGTGGCGTGTCGCCGACGTCCGGTTCGAGGAGGCCGGCTCCGGTGAGGACGAGCTGGCCGTGCTGCATCCGGCGCTGCGCGAGCGGCACACGAGCCGGTACCCGTTCACGGAGGAGCAGGTGCCGCCGGAGATTCTGGACGGGCTGGGCGCGGCCGCCCTCCTGGAGGGCTGCAAGCTCGTCGTGCCGGGCGCCTGGCACACGGAGACGGTCATGGGCCTCATCCGCACCTCGGAGCTGTTCGAGGCGGCGGACGAGTCGGTACGGACCGAGATCGCGGCGTGGACACGCACCGGGGCGTCGGACGAGGCCCTGTCGGACGAGGGGATCCCCGCCTACGCGCTCGGCCCGCGCCAGTACGACGTCACCTCCCCCGTACGGGACTTCGACACGGGGCGTCAGGTCACGGGCCGCACGGCGGAACCCTTCGAGAAGCATCCGCAGATCGCCCTGCTCGGCACGGCAGAGGACGGCCCGACGGACTGGCTGCGGGCCGGCCAGGCACTCCAGCACGTCCTCCTCCAGGCCACCCTGGACGGCCTCTCCACGTCCCTGATGTCCCAGCCCATGGAGTGGCCCGAACTGCGCACCCTGACCCGCGACCCCTCCTCCACGACCGGCCACGTCCACATCATCCTCCGCCTCGGCTACGGCCCCCGAGGCCGCGCCACCCCTCGCCGCCCGGTCACGGAGGTGCTGTCCTTCGAGGGGTGAGATCCGGGGCGGCCGCCCCCTGGATCTGTGGCCCGCCGCCGGTCCACCCTGAAGGAGCACGTGCTCGCGCCGTCCGTCCGACCACTGCCTCAGGGGGCCCCGAACGCACACCGACCTGTTCACCGCCGTCCTCGCCTTCGCCGGAGTGGCGCTGCTGATCAATGTGGCCCCCGGGCCCGATTCGCTGCTCGTCGTGCGGGCCTCGGTCGCCGAGGGGCGGCGGGTCGGGGGCGCCGCCGCGCTGGGCGTGCTCGTCGGGTGTGCGGGGTGGGGGGTCGCCACCGCCGCGGGGCTGACGGCTCTGCTCACCGCGTCCCGGGCCGCGTACGACGTGCTGCGGGTGTGCGGTGCCCTGTATCTGGTGTTCCTCGGGGTCTCGGCGCTGCGGCGCGGCCGGGCGGACTCGGCCGAACCGGACGGGGTGGGCGGCGCCGGCCGCGGGCGGGCGGTGGCGTTCCGGCGCGGGGTGGCGACGAATCTGCTGAACCCCAAGGCCGGGGTGTTCTACATGAGCCTGATCCCGCAGTTCGTGCCGCCGGGCGCGGGGCTGTTCGGTACGACGCTGCTCCTCACGGCCGTCGACGTGGTCGAACTCGCGCTCTGGTACTGGATGCTGGCCCGGGCCTCCTCCACGCTCGGCGAGCGGGTCCGCCGGCCCGCGTTCCGGCGCCGCCTCGAACAGGTCACGGGGGTCGCCTTCCTCGGCTTCGCCGCCGGGCTGCTCTTCGACCGCTCCGCTCCCTCGCGCCTGTGAGCCGGCGGCTCAGAAGACGCGCAGGTGGATCTCGCGGGTCAGGTGCGTGAGCAGTTCGCTCAGCCACGGGGTGCGGACCTCCGGGCGGCGGACCAGGGCCTCGCGGAACGCCTGCGGGTCCGCGCGGAAGGGGTGGCGGGCGGCCGACGGAGGTGCCGGGTCGTCGCGCAGGACGCCGTCGGGGAGCCGGCCCGACGCGGGGACCGGCAGGTGCGCCGACGGGAAGGCCAGCTCCAGCCAGACGCCGAAGGGGAGCGGGACGCGGTGGACCGCGCCGGGGGTGCCGGGGGACCACAGGACGCCCGTACGGGAATGGGTCGGCACGATCAGGATGTCGACGGGGTCGGGCGGTGGCGGGACGCCGGGGCCCGCCAGCGCCGCCCCGCGGGCGGTGCCCCGCGCCGGGAGCAGGATGTCGAGGCCGCGCTGAAGGACCGTCGCCACGAGCGGACCGCCGTTCAGGATCGTCACGGGGCGGCCCTCGGACGCGGCCAGGAAGTGGGCCAGGGCGCGGCCCGCCGCCGCCTCCCATTCCGGGTTCCAGGCCCACCAGCGCCGGGTCCCGGGGGTCGCCGCCCAGTCGGCGCGCGGTTGGAACGGTGACGTGCGCCGGTCCTCGGCCAGCAGCTCGGCCCAGGTCGGAGGCGTCGTGTCGGTGCCCTCGACCCGGCGGCGGCGCACGGCCTCGGGCGCGAGCCACACCGCCTGCCACAGGGAGCAGTCGTCGATCCGGGTCGCCACGGCCAGGCCGCACGCGACGCAGGCCATGTTCGGCCCGTCGGCGCCGTCGAGGCCGCAGCAGTAACCCCCGGCCCGTTCGGGGACGAGTGCGGTGCCGCGCACGTCGCCGGGGGCGAGGACGACCGCGCCGGGCGCCCCGAACGACAGGTGGTACACGGGGGCGTGGATGCCCCGGGCGGCGGCCTCGCCCGGGGCGAGGTCCTCCCAGACCCGCCAGGGCGGTCCGGACGGCTCGCGGTCGACGGCGAACGTGCCGGGTTCCATGAGCACCGGGAGCTGGATCCCGTTCCCGTACTTCTGGTGGGCGTGGACGGGCAGCGCGACGCGGCTCAGCGGCACCGTGAGCTCCGCTCCGCATCCCGCGCACTCGAAGACGTACAAGCAGGTCCTCCCCCCTGTTCGGCGCAGGCGCGCCGGACTTCACCCCAAGGAACCACACCGGCGGCACTGACCTGCACCGGTTTACCGCCGTGCGGACGGCCGACCGGCGGCGGAGCGGGCCGCCGGGACTGCGTGTCCGGCGGGCGGCGGGTTGGGTCGTGGGCGGCGGTCCCGACTGCGGCGCACGACGTGCCGCGCGACCGCCTCCCCCGCTGGATCCGTTGGAGGAATCCCTGATGCGTTCGCTGAAGATAGCCACCGGCACCGTGCTCGCCTGCTCCGCCCTGCTGCTCGCCGCGCCGACGGCCGCGCACGCCGCCGGCGCGGGCTCACCGGCCGGCTGTGAGGAGGCCAAGTCGAAGGCGGTCGAGGCCCAGGCCGACTACGACGCGATGAAGAAGCAGTACGACGGCGGCGACCACGTCAACGTCACCAAGGAGCAGCTCGCGGCGGGCGAGCAGAACGCGAACTCCACGGCCTCCGAGGCACAGCGCCTGTGCGGCGACACCGTGGCGAACCCGTCGGCCTCCCCGTCGACGTCCGCCTCGCCCACGTCCCCGGCGACCCCGAAGCCCGTGCCGAAGCACACCGCTCCCGCGAAGCCGATGCCGACCGCGCCGATGAAGGACAAGCCGAGCGGTGCCATGCACACCGGCTCGGGCTCGACGAGCACCGATCCGGCGGGCGTGCCCGCGCTGGCCGCGACCGGCGGCCTGGCCCTCGCGGCCGCCGCCGGCTTCGCCCTGCGCCGCCGCGGCAGCCGTCAGAACTGATCCGTCCCCGCGCGAGGTCCTGGCGCCGCCGTACCGCCGACGACGCGTACGGCGGCGCCGGACCCGTCCGGTGTCCGCCCCGCCCGTTCACCCAGGAGTCAGCCCGTGCCCGATGCCCACCGCTCACGCGGGTCACGGCTGCGCCGGGCCGGCGAAGGGCTGGTCGTGAGTCTGGTCGCGGCGGGCGCGTTCGCGTTCACGGTGGCGGACGCACAGTCCGGGCCGCCGCAGCCGGGCGCCGGGGCCAGGGCCGTGGCGAGCGGACGCGCCGTCGCGCCGATGCCCGCCGCCCGGCCGCTGCGCGTGGTGATCCCGGAGCTGCACGTGGACGCGCCGCTGACGAAGCTGCGGCTCCAGGACGACGGCCGGCTCGCCGCCCCGCCGGAGGACGACGACAACCTCGCCGGATGGTGGGCGGACGGCCCGGTCCCGGGCACGCGCGGCACCGCGATCGTCGCCGGTCACGTCGACATCCCGGACGGCCCGGCCGTGTTCTACGGGCTCGGCGCGCTGAAGCCCGGCACGACGGTCGACATCACGCGGTCCGACCACCGCACCGCCCGCTTCACCGTCGACTCCGTGGACGTGTACGCGTCCGACGACTTCCCCGACCGGAAGGTGTACGGCGACACGGGCCGCCCCGAGCTCCGGCTGATCACCTGCGGTGGCGGCTACGACGAGGAGCGCGGACGGTACAAGGGCAACGTCGTCGTCACCGCCCATCTCTCCTCCTGAGGAGGCATCGTGGCCGCAACCTGGGACCCCCGCCCCGCCCCCGGCACCGGCGTCGAGTTCCTGCCCGTCCTGGACATCCCGCCGCCGGGGCGCCAGCGCCGGTGGACCGTACTGTTGCGCTGGCTGCTGCTGCTCCCGCAGTTCGTCGTCCTGGCGGTGCTGACGATCGCGGCGGTGTTCGTGGCGATCGCCGGCTGGTTCGCGGCGCTGTTCCTGGGCCGGCTGCCCGACGGGATCTACCGCTTCCTCGGATCGGTGCTCGTGTACACGACCCGGGTGAACGCGAGCGCGGCGCTCCTCGTGGACCGGTACCCGCCGTTCGCGTTCTCGGCGCCGGACCACCCCGTGCAGATCGAACTGCGCCCGACGCCGCTGAACCGGCTCGCGGTGCTGTTCCGGCTGATCCTGGTGATCCCCGCGGCGATCCTCACCTCGCTGGCCCAGAGCGGCTGGGCCGCGCTGTGCTGGGTGTTCTGGCTGATCACACTGGTTCTGGGGCGGCTGCCCGAGCCGCTGTACGCCGCGACGGCCGCCGTGGCGCGTTACAGCTTCCGCACGGCCGCGTACTGGCACCTGCTGACCCCGGCCTACCCGAAGGGCCTGTTCGGGGACGCTCCGGAGCCGCCCGCCGAGGTCCGCTCCGGGACCCGGCCGCTGCTGCTCGACACCTCCGCCAAGGTGCTCCTGGTGATCTTCCTGCTGCTCGGCCTCGTGGGCCAGGTGGTCCGCGGCACCGTGGACTACGACGACGACGGCAGCACCGACCCGTACGGCTCCCACCGGACGGCGCCGTAGCGCTCCGGTGAGAGCCGCAGGGGGACGGCCGCGGTCAGGTGCGGCCGGGTTCGTTCAGGACGTGCGCGGCGGCCAGTTGCGGATCGCCTTGGGGCGCGGCGGCGCGTAGGTGCGCACCTTCGACGTGGTCAGGCCCAGGCGGACCAGCGACTCGGCGATGGTGACCGCGGCGGCGACGCCGTCCACGACGGGGACGCCGGTGCGGGCGACGACCTGCTCGGTCAGGCCCGCCATGCCGCCGCAGCCCAGGCAGATGACCTCGGCGTGGTCCTGCTCGACGGCGGCCGCGGCCTGCTCGACGATCGCGGCGACGGCGGCGTCCGGGTCGCTCTCGAGCTCGAGGACGGCCATGCCGCTGGCGCGCACGGAGGCGAGCCGGTCGGTGAGCCCGGCGAGCTTGAGCCGGTCCTCGATGAGCGGCACGGCCCGGTCGAGGGTCGTGACGACCGAGTACTTGTGGCCGAGGAACTGCGCGGTGCTGGCGGCCGCCTCGGTGATGTCGACGACGGGGACGTCGAGCAGTTCCTGGAGGCCCTCGCGGCCGTGCTCCCCGTAGCCGGCCTGGATGACGGCGTCGAAGGGCTCGGGGTAGGCGCGCACCTTCTCCATGACGGCGATGGCGGCGAGGTAGCTCTCGTAGTTGCCCTCACAGGACTCCGGTCCGAAGTCCGGTGTGAGCGGCACGATCTCGGTGCCGGGCGCCGCGACGGCGCGGGCCGTCTCGGCGATGCCCTTCGTCATCGACTCGGTGGTGTTGACGTTGGCGACGAGGATGCGCATGGGGGTCGTACTCCAAGGGGTGTGGATCATTCGGCGGCGACGGCGATGCTCTCGCCGTCGACGTGCTCGAAAGTCTGCTTGCGGTCGTTCACGGCCCAGTACAGCGCGGCGGCGATGCCGGCGCCGATGAACCAGGAGAAGCCCGCGATGCCGGTGAAGGCCGGGACGAGCGCGATGATCACGGAGATGACGGCGGCGGGTACGAAGACGCCGACGGCCTTCATGTTGACGCCGCGCCGGTAGTGGTACGTGGCCTCGGGGTGCTCGGTGTACAGGTGCGGCACGTGGATCTGGGCCTTGCGCAGCAGCCAGTAGTCGGCCATGACGATGCCGAAGACGGGGCCGAGCAGGGCGCCGAGTCCGCCGAGGAAGTACGTGACGGCGACCGGGCTGTCGTACAGGTTCCAGGGCAGGATCACGAGGCCGATGACGGCGCTGACGACGCCGGCGCTACGGAAGGTGAGGCGCTGCGGGAACATGTTGACCAGCATGTACACCGGCGCGACAAAGTTGGCCAGGAGGTTGACGGCGACCGTCAGCATCAGCAGGGCGAGGCAGGCGAGGGCCAGCAGGATCGTGCTGGGGATGTCCTGGACGACCTGGGTGGGGCTGGTGATGACCTGGCCGTCGATGCGGAACTGGGCGCCGCTGAGCACGACCGCGATCGCGGCGAAGAACAGCATGTTCACCGGGATGCCGATGAGGTTGCCGCGGGAGATGGCGCGGTTGGACTTCGCGGACCGCGTGAAGTCGCAGAAGTTGAGGACGAACGTGCCGTAGACGACGACCCACAGGGCGGCGGCCTCGAAGATGTGCAGCCACTGGGTGCCGCCCTGGAACGGGGTGCCGTTGTCCAGCGCGATGGAGCCGTCGGCCTTGACGAACATCCAGACGGCGAGCGCGAGCACGGTGACCAGGACGGTCGGCGCGGCGAGCGCCATGTACCGGCGGATGGCCTGCATGCCGTAGCTGACGATCAGGACCTGGACGGCCCACAGGAACAGGAACGCGATCCAGCCGAGCGTGGACAGGCCGAGGATCGAGTTCTTGTCGTAGTCGGCGGCGCCCGGCCACAGGGCCGTCACCAGGGTGCGCAGCACCTGGGAGGCGAGGTAGGTCTGGATGCCGAACCAGGCGATGGCGGCGGCGCCGCGGACGGCGGCGGGCAGCTTGGAACCGCGAATGCCGAAGGCGATACGGCTCATCACGGGGAACGGGACGCCGGTGCGCGAACCCATGCGGCCGGAGAGGTTCAGCAGGACGAACAGCATGCCGGACGCGACGGCGAAGGCGATGAGGATGTCCCACACGCTCATCCCGAGGGCGAACAGGCCCATCGCGAAGGCGTAGTTGCCCAGGCTGTGGACGTCGTTGCCCCAGAGGGTGAAGACGTTGTAGGCGCCCCAACTGCGCCCCTGGGTCTTGGTCGGTGCGAGGTCGCTGTTGTAGAGCCGCGGGCTGATGTCGACACCCGCGACCTCGACCGGCTGCGCCGTCTGGGATGGGGGCCTTTGCTGAGCAGTGGCCATGGGGACCCCTCAACTTTCCGCCGTGCATTTTCCGCTGTGCGAAAACACAGTTCCAAAGAATGTGAACTGGACGTTACGACGTGGGTTTTCCGGAGGTCAACGGTTTCCAGGTGCCGGAAACTCCGTGACATGAGTCACAACGGGGCGCCCTTGTATACCAAGCGGGGAGACGCGTATAACCCCGCCGGACGGGTCCGGCGGGGTTGGTCGGATACGCCTCCGGAAGCGGAGAAAGGGCAGGTCAGAGCAGGGGTTCCTGTAGTTCGGTGACCCAGTCCTCACGGTTCTCGGGGCACTCCAGGTTTACCTCCGTGGGGTATCCGGCGGAGCGATGACCGTGTGCGTCGATCCAGTGGGCCAGCATCTGGACAGCCGGCAGGACCGTCTCCATGGAGCCGCGGTGGATGAGAGTGGCGGCCCGCTCCACGGGCGGCAGGTCGAGGATCCGCAGGCCGTCGTCCTCGCGGGGCGCCGCCGTCACCTCGACGCCCGCGTGCACGAGGATCCCGCCGCCCGGCGCGTCCTCGTAGCGGGCGACGCCGGGCCCGGTCGGTGCGATGCCGGCCGCCTCCAGACGCCGGAAGAGTTCCCCGTACAGCGGCTGGATCACCGGGCCGACGGTGTCGAAGTCCGGTGCGACCGCGGTCAGTTCGGCCACGCGGCGGCTGGGCAGGTGCTTGATGACGATGTCGTCGCCGGGCATGAGTCCCTCGCTCTCGATGGACCGGAGCCGCGCCTCGACCTGGCCGAGCCGGGCCGCCGTCGCCGCCATCTCCGCGGCCAGCTCGGCGCGGCGCAGCCTCAGCATCGCCCGCAGTTCCCCGGCGTCCACCTTCTCGTCGAGGATCTCCCCGACCTGCGCGAGGGTGAAGCCGAGGTCCTTCAGGGCGATCAGCCGGTTGAGCCGGGCGAGCTGGGCGGCGGTGTAGTGCCGGTATCCGGTGGCGGGGTCGACATGGGCCGGGCGCAGCAGTCCGGTCGCGTCGTAGTGACGCAGCATCCGGACCGAGACCCGGCCGTGCCGGGCGAAGTCTCCGATGGTGAACATGGTGTCTCCGAGTACACGGGCTCACACGGTGTGAGGGTCAAGCGTCCCCCACCGAGCCCCGCTTCCAGTCGTCCCGGACATCATGCGCACCACCGGAGCCGTGCCGTCAGCCGCGGGTGAAGACCGCGACCGTGCGGGCCGGGACGGTGAAGGTGCCCGAGCCCTTCTCGTACGAGGACGTCCGTACCACCTCGTCCGCTCCCTTCCGCTGCACCGGGTGCAGGCCGTACGCGGTACCCGCCAGCTCCCCCACCGTCTGCCGCTGCCGCTCGGGCGTCGCGTTGAGGACGACGACGAGGTCACCGAGGCGCATGGTGACCACGCCCGGGGTCTCGTCCGTGCCCGAGAGCGGGAAGGACAGCTCCTTCTGGACCTCGGCGGCGGTGCCCAGGTGGAAGGCGGGCTCCGCCGTGCGGATCTTGAGCAGGTCCCGGTACGCGGCGGAGGCGCCGTCGATGTCACGGCAGCCCGGGGCCGCGGCGGAGGCCAGGAGCGGCTTCGCGTACGGCCACTTCGCCTCGTTGTCGGCGGCAGGCGGGAGGCCGCGCCCGAAGCCGTTGCCCGCGCGGCAGTCCCAGTGGATCGCGTTGAACCAGTCGCCGCTGTCGAAGGAGTTCCGGTCGAGGGACTTCGAGCGGAGCAGGTCGGTACCGGCCTGGGACAGCGCGGGGCCCTGAGAGAGCGTGGCCGTGGCCATCGCGAGGACCTGCATCCTGGCCCGGTCGGCGGTCGGCGTCTCCTTCGGCAGTTTGTAGGTGAGCGCGTCGTAGAGCGACTCGTTGTCGTGCGCGTCGGCGTACGCGAGCGCGTCGCCCGGAGCCTCGGCGTAGCCGGCCGGTGCGCCGTTGTAGTCGACCTGGGAGCCCTTCACCTTCTTCCCGGCGGTGTCGGTGAAGGAGTAGTCGGCCAGGTTCCCGGACAGGCCCACCTTGATCAGGTCCTGGTAGTGGAGCAGCCGGGCCTTCTGCTCGGCGGGGGTGCCGTTGGCCTTCGAGGTGTTGGGGTCGGTGTAGAGGCCGCTGGCGAAGCCCTGCACGCCGGGGTCCTCGTCGAAGGGGCCGCCGCCGCGCACGGCGTCGCGGGCCCGGTCGGAGAAGGTGGCGATGCCGGTGCCGGCCATGTTCTTCTGCGTGGCCTGGACGAAGCGGGCGTCGTCGGCGACCTCGCCGAAGTTCCAGCCCTCCCCGTAGAGGATGATCTTCTTGCCGTCGACGCCGTCCTTCGCGACCGTCAGCTCGTCGAGCGCCTTGCGGACGGCGAGGATGTTGGCCTTGGGGTGGTGGCCCATGAGGTCGAAGCGGAAGCCGTCGACCTTGTACTGCTTGGCCCAGGTGACGACGGAGTCGGCGACGAGCTTGCCCATCATGGTGTTCTCGGGCGCGGTGTTCGCACAGCAGGTCGAGTTCGCGACCGTGCCGTCCGCGTTCAGCCGCTGGTAGTAGCCGGGGACGATCTTGTCGAGGACCGAGCTGTCGTCCTGGCCCGCGGCCGCCGTGTGGTTGTAGACGACGTCCATGACGACGCGCAGCCCGTCCTGGTTGAGGGCCTGGACCATCTGCCGGAACTCGACGGTGCGCCGGGTGCCGTCCGGGTCGGAGGCGTAGGAGCCCTCGGGGACGGTGTAGTGCAGCGGGTCGTAGCCCCAGTTGAAGGCGTCCTTCGCGGCGCTCTTGGTGACGCAGGCCTGCTGCCGGTCGCTGTCCGGCGCGTAGGAGCCCAGGTCGCAGTCGGGTGTGGCCTGCTCGGACCGCTTCTCGGGGATCGTCGCGATGTCGAAGGCGGGCAGCAGGTGCACGTACGAGGTGCCGGCGGCCGCGAGGGCGCGCAGGTGCTTCGAGCCGGCGCTGTCGCGGTCGGTGAAGGCGCGGTAGGTGCCGCGGTCGTCCTTGGGGGTGGTGGTGTCGGCGACGGAGAAGTCGCGGACGTGCAGCTCCTGGATCTGCGCGTCCTTCATCGCGACGGCCTTCGGCTTCTTCAGGTCCGCCCAGCCCTTCGGGGCGAGGGCCCGGTCAGCGAGGTCGACGACGAGGCTGCGCCGTGAGTTCGCGGTGAGGGCGAGCGAGTAGGGGTCGGTGACCTTGTTCGTGACGAGCTTGCCGACGCTCGGCGCCCACACGCGGACGGCGTACCGGTAGGGCTTGCCGCGCCAGGCCGCGGCCGGTCCGGTGGCGGACCAGACGCCGCTCGCACTGTCGCGGCGCATGCGCACGGTCCGTCCGTCGAGGTCGAGGGACACGTCCTGGGCGGTCGGCGCCCATACGGACAGGGTGACCTTGTCCCCCTTGAACACGGGTCCGAGCCCGGTCTTCGTGGCGGCCGTCCCGTACAGGGAGTCGAGCGCGCCGGGGAGCTGGACGCCGGTCGCGGTGAGCAGGGCGCCGTTCGCCGCGCGCTGGGTGGCGATGAGCTGCCCGCGCAGGGCGTCGCGTGCCCGATCGCGGTCGCGGGGGTCGATCGTGAACGCGGGATAGTCCTCGAGGTGCGGGTACTTCGCCTTCTGCGCGTCGGTGAGCGCGCCCGGGTTCAGCCGCAGCCAGTGGCCCTCGCTGCTCAGTGCGCCGTCCTCGACGGTGATACCGCCCTCGGGCGCGTAGACGAGCTGCTCGCTGGTGCCGGAGCCGGCCTTCACCTTCCACACGACGGTGTCGGCGTCGATCCACTGCGCCTCGGCCTTGTCCAGGTCCAGGTCGCCGCCGCCGCTGAGGGACGGCAGCAGATAGCCGCTCTCCCCCGCGTTGAGCCACACCTCCTTGCCGTACGTGCCGAAGTCGAGGGAGCGGTCGGTGGGGATGTCCTTCTCGTCGCCCTTGTGGAGGATGTAGCCGAGGCTGGTGGCGCCTTCGGCGAGCGGCACCTCGAAGACGAGACCGAACGCGTCCTTGCCGGTGGGCTGGAGCGGCTTCGCCCAGTCCGTGGGGTTCGCGGCGCCGGTCCAGGTGTGCAGGCCCCAGCCGTCGTAGTCGCCGTCGGCGCGGCGCACGTGGACGACGGCCTTGGCCGCGTCCTGCGGCGGGTACACCCCGTCGGGCCGCGTGGTCTTCTGGCTGTCGGCCCCCTGCTCGATCCAGACCTCCCCGGTCCTGCCGAGGTCGATCGTGCGCTCGGGGCCGTCGGCGGTGCCGTCCTTCTCGACGGTGTACTTCAGGGACCCGGCGCCGTCGGGGACCTTGACCCAGGCGAAGGCGCCGTAGGCGTCGCGGCCCACGAACTCGCCCGTGCTGCCACCGGACTTGAGCGTCCAGCCGGTGTAGTCCTTGTCGGTGCGCTTGTAGTGGACGACGACGTGGTCGCGGTCGACGGCGGTCGGCTTCTCGGGGGCCGGGGCCTGTCCCGCGGTCGAGGAGGCGAGCGCGCTCGCGGTGCGCCCGTCCCGGTCCACGACGACGGCCTTGTAGCGCAGGGCGGTGCCCGCCTTCACCGTGTCCGGCAGATACTGCGTGATCTTGTACGGGGCGTGGTCCACCGAGCCGAGCGTGCGCCACTTCCCGTCGCCGACCTGGGCGGCGAAGACCACGCGCGGGGACGCGGTGACGCCGGGGTCCGCGCCGAGGGTGACGGTGCCGGTGGCGCCGTCGGCCGGGGCGGTGAGGGAGACCTGTGGCGCGGCGCCGGCCTTCGGGAGCTTCGCGTCGGCGCGCAGGACGAGGCTGGACAGCGCGGGGACGGTCACCTCGACGCGCCCGCCGTCGGCCTTCACGCGGCCCGATCCGCCGTAGAGGGTGCCGAACGCGGCGGACTCGACGGGCAGTCGGACCGTCCTGGCCTCCTGCGCGTTGTTCACGGCGACGACGTACTCGCGGTCGTCGCCGGTGCGCGAGAAGGCGTACACGGAGTCCTTGGCGTAGAGCTCCTTCTGCGTGCCGTCCGTGAGCGCCGGGTTCTGCTTGCGGAGCTTCGCCAGTGCGGCGATGTCCCGGTAGAGGGGGTGCCGCTCGTCGTAGGCGGCGTCGGCGTGGGTGCGGTCGGTGCCGAGCTCGTCGTCGTCCAGGTAGTCGGCGACCTTCGACGGGAAGAGGGTCTGGCGGGCGTCCTTGTCGCCGCCGGCGCCGGTGAAGCCCTGCTCGTCGCCGTAGTAGACGACGGGGTTGCCGCGCGAGAGGAACATCAGCTCGTGGGCGAGCCGGTCGCGCTGGAGGAGTTCCTTGTCGGAGGCCTTGGGGTTGTCGGCCTTGAGGAAGGTGCCGATGCGGCCCATGTCGTGGTTGCCGAGGAAGGTGACCTGCTCGTACGCGTTGGCCTTGTCCGTCGCGTACTTGTAGTCGTCGGCGAAGACCTTGGCGAGCCGGTCCGCGCTCGCGCCCTGGGAGGCGTAGGCGCGGGCGGCGTCCTGGAAGGGGAAGTCGAGGGTGGCGTCGAGCCGGCCGCGCGTGACGTAGGGCGCGGTGACTTCGGTGTCGGCGGAGTAGACCTCGCCGAACATGAAGAAGTCCTCGCGGCCTCGGGCCGCCGCGTACCTGTCGAGGGCGGTGGCCCACTGGGTCCAGAAGTCCAGGTTCACGTGCTTGGCGGTGTCGATGCGGAAGCCGTCGACGCCGAAGTCCCGCACCCAGGTCTCGTAGATCTTCTCCATGCCCCGGACGACCTCGGGCCGCTCGGTCCACAGGTCGTCGAGCCCGGAGAAGTCGCCGTAGGTCGTGGACTCGCCCTCCCAGGTCGAGTCGCCGCGGTTGTGGTACATCGCCGGGTCGTTGAGCCAGGACGGGACCATCTCGCCGGTGTTCTCCGGCGTGTACGGGAAGGAGTCCTTGTCGACCTTCGCGGTGACGCCCTTGCTGTCGTCGAAGGGGCGGCCGTCGGTGTCGAGGTAGGGGTAGGCGCCCTTGGGGCGGTAGCCGTACTTCTTCTCGGCGTAGTCGACGGTGTCGGCGGTGTGGTTGGTGATGACGTCGAAGAAGACCTTCATGCCCTTGGCGTGCGCCTTCGCTATGAGGCGCTTCAGGTCCGCGTTGGTGCCGAAGTGCGGGTCGACCTGGGTGAAGTCGGTGATCCAGTAGCCGTGGTAGCCGGCCGAGGCGTTGTCGCCCTCGCCCTGCACCGGCTTGTTCTTGAAGATCGGCGCCATCCAGATCGCGGTGGTGCCGAGGTCCTTGATGTAGTCGAGCCGCTCGGTGAGGCCCTTGAGGTCGCCGCCCTGGTAGAAGCCCTTGTCGGTGGGGTCGTAGCCGGTCGCGAGCCGGGAACCGGTCAGCCCGCCCTTGTCGTTGGCCGTGTCGCCGTTGGCGAAACGGTCCGGCAGGACGAAGTAGTACTGCTCGCGGGTGAGGTCGTGGCGGGCGGGCGCGGCGGCGAGCTGCGCGTCGGAGGGCGGCGCGGGCGGGGCCGCGGCGCGGGCCGCGAGCGGCTGGGCGAGCGTGACGAGGAGGGCGGCGGCCGCGGTGTACGCGGCGGCCCGTCTGCGCGGGATGGGACGGGTGCGGCTCAAGGCGTGAACTCCTCGCGGAATCAGGGCTCTTGGGGAGGCGCGGGCCGACGGGGGCCGGGGCCTTGGGGACCGGGGCAGCGGGGAGGAGCCCCGGTCCGCCGCGTGACGGTACCGCTTGCTGGAAGACGACTGCAAGAGTTCTGCAAGCAACAGCAAGAACTTTCAGCAGGGTTCTTGACGTGGCCTTCTCAACTCCCGCAGGCTCACGGAGCGTTGCCCTCCCTCCGGCGGTGACGAAAGCGCCGGAATCCCCCCATTCAGGAGCCGCACATGCATCGAACCCCCACACGTGCCCGGCGCCGCCGGGCCACCGCGACCGCGCTCGCCCTGGGCGCCCTCACGCTCGGCGGCGTCGTCACGCTGCCCGCGCAGCCCGCCGCCGCCGACACGGGCGTGGCGAACGGTGACGTCATCGCCAACCTGTGGCAGTGGAACTGGAAGTCCGTCGGCAAGGAGTGCACCGACGTCCTCGACCCGGCCGGCTACGGCGCCGTCCAGGTCGCGCCGCCCGAGGAGTCCCTCAAGCAGCAGAACTTCTACTGGTGGGACGTCTACCAGCCGTACTCGTACAAGCTCGACAGCCGCTTCGGCAGCGCGGGCGACTTCAAGGACATGATCGACACCTGCCATGCCGCGGGCATCGAGGTCTACACGGACGCCGTCATCAACCACACGGCCGCGCAGACCGGCACCGGGTACGCCGGCACCACGATCGGCGACCGTTACGACACCCCGGACTACGACCCGGCCGACAGCGACGACTGCCGGAAGACCATCGCCAACTGGTCGGACCAGTACGAGGTCCAGCACTGCGAACTGCTCGGCATGCCCGATCTCGACACGGGCGAGCAGGGTGTCCGCGACAAGATCGCCGGGTTCCTCAACACGCAGATCGACCTGGGCGTCGACGGCTTCCGCGTCGACGCCGCCAAGCACATCGAGACGGGCGACCTGAACGCGATCGTGGGCGCGCTGCACACCACGAC
The DNA here is from genome assembly GCF_042749255.1 of Streptomyces sp. NPDC059524. Classification (NCBI taxonomy): domain Bacteria; kingdom Bacillati; phylum Actinomycetota; class Actinomycetes; order Kitasatosporales; family Streptomycetaceae; genus Streptomyces; species Streptomyces sp. NPDC059524. The sequence goes on from NZ_JBHYTK010000086.1 coordinate 28,828, forward strand.
TTCGGGCGACGCCCCCTACATCACCCAGGAGGTCTACCCGGGCAACCCGCCCGCCCTCGGGGACTACTACAACAACGGCGACGTCCTCGACTTCACGTACGCCGCCGCGATGAAGTCCCAGTTCCAGGGCGGCGACATCGCCAACCTGGCTTCGTTCGGCAGCAGTTGGGGCCTGGCCGACGAGGCGCACTCCAACACCTTCGTCACCAACCACGACACCGAGCGCAACGGCTACACCCTCAGCTACAAGGACGGCGCGACCGCGACGCTGGCCAACGTGTTCCAGCTGGCGCGCGGGTACGGCCGCCCGTCGGTGTACGCCGCCTGGACCTTCGACCAGAGCGACCAGGCGCCGCCGAACGACGGCAACGGCTTCGTGACCGGGACGGACTGCGGCAGCGGCTGGGCCTGCGTCGACCGGGACGCGGCGGTGGCCGGAATGGTCGGCTGGCACAACGCGGTCGGTGACGCGCAGGTCGCGAACTGGCAGTCCCCGGCCTCGAACGTCATCGGCTTCGGCCGCGGCGACAAGGGCTTCGTCGCGCTCAACAACACGTCGGACGCCCACACCTTCACGTACTCGACGGGGCTGCCCGACGGCACGTACGCGAACGTGATCGACGGCGGCGCGACCTCGGTCACCGTCTCGGGCGGCAAGGCCGAGCTGACGGTGCCCGCGAAGGGCGCGGTCGCCTTCCACGGCTAGCGGAACGGGAGAAGGGGGGGGGGGGGGACTGGAACCGGCCCCCGTGTGCCCGGGCTACTCGGGGGGCCCCCACACAGGGGGTGGGGGCGGGCGGAGGCGCCCCCCGGCGGGGCCCGGGTGCGGGCCCCCAC
>NZ_JBHYTK010000086.1:29674-33609 GCF_042749255.1 Streptomyces sp. NPDC059524
GGCCCGCGGCTCCACCGCGGGGGGGCCCCGCCGCCGCGGGGGGGGGGCGCCCGGCGGGGGGCGCCCCACCCCGCGCGCGCGCCCGCGGGGGGGGGGGGGGCGCCCCCCCCCCCCCCCCCCCCATTCTTCCCTGTCCTACGCGGTGGCCCACCACACGGTCGTGTCGGCGGTCAGCTCGACCAGGCCGTCGGCGACGGTGACCGGCCCCGAGGCGAGGAGCACCCGGCCGGGGGCGGCGATGCGCACAGCGGTTCCGGTGGTGTTCACGGTGCAGGCGAAGCCCGGCCGGTCGAACCGCAGGATGCCCGGCGGCACCTCGTCGTCCCACACCACGTCGGTGCCGGCGCCGAGGCCCGGCTCCTCGCGGCGCACGGCGAGCGCGGCGCGGTACAGCTCCAGGGTGGAGCCGGCGACGCCGGTCTGCGCCTCGACGCTCAGCTCGCCCCAGCTCTCGGGCTGCGGCAGCCAGCTGCCCCCGCTGCCGAAGCCGTACGAGGAGCCGGTGCGGGTCCACGGGATCGGCACCCGGCAGCCGTCGCGGTAGCCGTCCTGGCCCTGGGCGCGGAAGAACGACGGGTCCTGGCGCACCTCGTCGGGCAGGTCGGTGACGTCGGGCAGGCCGAGCTCCTCGCCCTGGTAGACGTAGGCGGAGCCGGGCAGCGCCAGCATCAGGAGGGTGGCGGCGCGGGCCCGGCGCAGGCCGAGTTCGCGGTCGCCGGGGGTACGGATCTGGGTGCCGAGGCCCGGCGGGTTGGCGTAACGCGTGGCGTGCCGGGTGACGTCGTGGTTGGACAGGACCCAGGTGGCCGGGGCGCCGACGGGGCGCATGGCGTCGAGGGAGCTGTCGATGATGCGGCGCAGCTCCTCGGCCTCCCAGGGGGCGCCCAGGTACTGGAAGTTGAAGGCCTGGTGCAGCTCGTCGGGGCGCACGTAGTTCGCGGTGCGCTCGACGGTCGGAGTCCAGGCCTCGGCGACGAAGATGCGGTCACCGTCGTACTCGTCGAGGATGAGCCGCCACGAGCGGTAGACGGCGTGGACGCCGTCCTGGTCGAAGAACGGCATGACGTCGTTGCCGAGCAGCTTGAGCTGGTCGTGGCCGCCGAGGTCGGGCAGGCCCTCGGCCTTGACCAGGCCGTGGGCGACGTCGATACGGAAGCCGTCGACGCCCATGTCGAGCCAGAACCGCAGGATGGAGCGGAACTCGTCGGCGACGGCCGGGTGCTCCCAGTTCAGGTCGGGCTGCTCGGGGGCGAAGAGGTGCAGGTACCACTCGCCGTCGGGGAGCCGGGTCCAGGCGGGGCCGCCGAAGATGGACTCCCAGTCGTTGGGCGGCAGTTCGCCGTGTGCGCCCTTTCCGGGGCGGAAGTGGTAGCGCTCGCGCAGCGGCGAGCCGGGGCCCTCGGCGACGGCGCGCTTGAACCACTCGTGCTGGTCGGAGGAGTGGTTGGGCACGAGGTCGACGATGACGCGCAGGCCGAGCCCGTGGGCGTCCCGGATGACGGCGTCGGCGTCGAGAAGGGTGCCGTACATGGGGTCGACGGCCCGGTAGTCGGCGACGTCGTAGCCGCCGTCGGCCTGCGGGGAGGCGTAGAACGGGCTCAGCCAGACCGCGTCCACGCCCAGGTCGCGCAGGTACGGCAGGCGCTGCCGGATGCCTTCGAGGTCGCCCGTGCCGTCGCCGTCGCTGTCGGCGAAACTGCGCGGGTACACCTGGTAGATGACGGCGTCGCGCCACCAGTCCGCGGCCTCGCGGGTGGTCGTGGCGCCGGCCGGTGCGGTGTCGGTGGGGTGCTGGCTCATGGTGTCCTTGCTGCGTAAGGAGCTGGCAACTGGTCGGTCGTGGGTGGGGGTTCAGCCCTTGGTGCCGCCTGCCGTGAGGCCGGTGACCAGGTGCTTCTGGACAAGGTAGAAGAAGGCGGTGACCGGGATGGCGATCAACACCGCGGTGGCGGCCATCAGGTTCCACTGGGCGTCGTGCTCGCTGATGAAGCTCTGCAGGCCCACCGCGAAGGTGTACTTGGAGTCGTCGAGCAGGAACGTGGACGCGAAGGGCACCTCGGCGAACGCCGTGATGAAGCTGTAGAACGCGGCGACGGCGATGCCCGGCTTGGCCAGCGGCAGGATGAGCCGCCAGAAGGTGCCGAAGGGGCTCAGTCCGTCGATCCGGCCGGCCTCGTCGATCTCGATCGGGACGGTGTCGAAGTAGCCCTTCATCAGCCAGGTGCAGTAGGGGACGATCGTGGTGCAGTTGACCAGGATGACGCCCTGGTACGTGTCGATGAGGCCCAGCTCCGAGAAGATCTCGTACATCGGCACGATGAGGACGGCGATGGGGAACGCCTGCGTGAGCAGCAGGACCCACATCAGCGGCCGGTAGCCGGGAAAGCGCATGCGGGAGACCGCGTAGCCGGTCGTCGCGGCGAACAGGACTCCGACGAGGGTGGTGCCGAGCGCGATGATCAGCGTCGACTCCATCCACTGGAAGAAGTTGGTGTGCTGCAGCACCTGCGAGTAGTTGGAGAGTGTCGCCTTGCCGGCGATGCCGCCGGGGTGCAGGTAGTCGTCCTTGTCCGGGCCGAAGGACAGGTAGACGAGCCAGACGATCGGGAACAGGGCGATGAGGCTCGCGATGCCGAGGACGCCGTGCGCGACCGCCTTGCCCAGCGGGCCGCGCTCGCCCCGGCGGCGCACCTTGGGTGCCTTGACGGCCGGGCGGTCGTCGTCGGTCGCGGTCTGCGCCGCGGGGATCTGCGGTGCGGTCGTGGTGCTCATGGTGGTGGCTCCTGCGGCGTCAGACGGCGAGCTGCTCATTGCGCTTCAACCAGCGGTAGTAGAAGGTCGTGAAGACGGTGAGGATCGACAGCAGCAGCACGCCGTAGGCGGCGGACTGGGCGAAGTCGCGCGGCTGCTGGCCGAAGCCGAGCCGGTAGGCCCAGGTGACGAGGATCTGGGCGTCCGGCGCCGTGTTGCCGAACAGCAGGAAGATGATGGCGAACTGGTTGAAGGTCCAGATCACGCCGAGGAGCACGACGGTGGAGCTGACCGACCTGAGGCCCGGCAGGGTGATGTGCCGGAAGCGCTGCCAGGCGTTCGCGCCGTCCATCTCGGCGGCCTCGTAGAGCGAGGAGTCGATGGACTGGAGTCCGCCGAGCAGCGAGATCATCATGAACGGGACGCCGCACCAGGTGTTGACGAGGATCGCGGCGATCCGCTGGAACGTGGGGTCCTCCAGCCACTGCGGCTGCGGCAGGTGCAGCGAGCCGAGGGTGGAGTTGATGATCCCGGAGTCCGCGAGCATGATCCGCCACGCGAAGACGGTGACGAAGGTGGGCACCGCCCAGGGCAGGATGAGCAGCAGCCGGTAGAGGGTGCGGCCGCGCATCTTCTCGTTGAGCAGCAGCGCGAGGCCGAGGCCGATGACGTAGTGCAGGGCGACGCAGACGGCCGTCCAGACGACGGTCCAGATGAAGTGGGACCAGAAGCGGTCGTAGGAGGCGGGGCCCCACAGGATGTCGGCGTAGTTGTCGAGGCCGATGAACTGGTAGGTGGCGTCGATGTGGTTGACGCCGATCGTGCGCGCCGAGTTCAGGCTGTTGGCGTCGGTGAGCGTCAGGTAGAAGCCCCGTGCGAGCGGGTAGCCGACGAGGACGCCGAGCACGACGACGACCGGGGCGATCATCGCGTACGCGTACCAGTACTTGCGGTACGAGTCCTTGAGGCGCCGGATCGGTCCGGGGCGCGGCGGGCGGCTCTTGGTGGCCGGTCGTTCGACGGCGAGGGTCATGCGGGCACCTTCTGCATGGGGCGGGGCGGTTCGACGCCGGGTCGCGCCCTCCCCCGTCGGGGCGCGCACCGGCCGCGGGGGCGACCGGGCCCCCGGGGGGCCCTGGGTTATGCCGGGGCCCGCGTGGTGTAAGGCGGCGCGCGGGTGGCGA
>NZ_JBHYTK010000087.1:0-33578 GCF_042749255.1 Streptomyces sp. NPDC059524
TCCCACGTCGGGGAAGGCCGCCCTCCGGGCGTTGGTGCGAGGAGGTCCGGCCTACGGCTCGAACTTGTAGCCCAGGCCGCGCACGGTCACGAGGTAGCGGGGCGCGCCGGGGTCGGGCTCGATCTTGGCGCGCAGGCGCTTCACGTGGACGTCCAGGGTCTTGGTGTCGCCGACGTAGTCCGCGCCCCAGACCCGGTCGATGAGCTGCATGCGGGTCAGCACGCGGCCCGCGTTGCGCAGGAGCATCTCCAGGAGGTCGAACTCCTTGAGCGGGAGGTCGACCTTGGAACCGGAGACGGTGACGACGTGGCGGTCGACGTCCATGCGGACGGGCCCGGCCTCCAGGGCCTGCGGCGCGACCTCCTCCGGCTCCCCGCGGCGGCGCAGGACGGCCCGGATGCGGGCCACCAGTTCGCGCGAGGAGAAGGGCTTGGTCACGTAGTCGTCGGCTCCTATCTCCAGGCCGACGACCTTGTCGATCTCGCTGTCCTTGGCGGTCACCATGATGACCGGCACGTTCGAGCGTCCGCGCAGCTGGCGGCAGACCTCGGTGCCGGGCAGGCCGGGCAGCATCAGGTCGAGCAGCACGAGGTCGGCGCCGTTGCGCTCGAACTCGTCCAGGCCGTCGGGGCCGGTGGCCGCGATGGCGACCTCGAAGCCCTCCTTGCGGAGCATGTAGGACAGGGCGTCGGAGAAGGACTCCTCGTCCTCTACGACGAGCACTCGGGTCACGGAAGGACCTCCGGGGCAGGGGTGGATGCGTATGCGGTGGTGCTGTCGGGCCCGTGTGCGTCGTCTTCGTCGCGTACGTTTCCGGGGCCTGAGGCGGTGGTCTTGCGGGAACTGGGAGAGGTCGCGGCGGCCTCGGGCAGGCGCAGCGTGAACGTGGAGCCCTGTCCCTCGGAGCTCCACACGGTGACCTCCCCGCCGTGCGAGGCGGCCACGTGCTTGACGATGGCGAGGCCGAGGCCGGTGCCGCCGGTGGCGCGGGAGCGGGCGGGGTCGACGCGGTAGAAGCGCTCGAAGATGCGCTCCTTGTCCTTGTCGGAGATGCCGATGCCCTGGTCGGTGACGGCGAGCTCGATGAGGTCTCCGCCGGGTGCGGTGACCCGGCGGGCGGCTATCCCCACGCGGGTGCGGGCGGGCGAGTAGTTGACCGCGTTCTCGACGAGGTTGCCGAGGGCGGCGGCGAGCTGGCCGCGGTTGCCCCACACGTTGAGGTCGGCGGTGCCGCCGGCCGCCATCGTGATCTGCTTGCTGGCGGCGGGCTGACGGCAGCGGTCCATGGCCTCGGCGACGAGTTCGTCGACGCGGACCGGCTCGGCGTCCTCCAGCGGGTCGTCGTTCTGCACCCGGGAGAGGTCGATGAGCTCCTGGACGAGGCTGGTGAGGCGGGTGGCCTCGATCTGCATGCGGCCGGCGAAGCGCTCGACGGCCTCGGGGTCGTCGGAGGCGTCCATGACGGCCTCGGACAGGAGGGAGAGGGCGCCGACCGGGGTCTTCAGCTCGTGGCTCACGTTGGCGACGAAGTCGCGGCGTACGGCTTCGATGCGCCGGGCCTCGGTGAGGTCCTCCACGAGGAGCAGTACGAGCCGGGAGCCGAGCGGGGCCACGCGGGCGGACACGGCGAGGGTGTCGCCCCGGCCGGTGCCGCGGCGCGGGAGGTCCAGCTCGACCTGGCGTATCTCTCCGTCGCGCCGGGTGTCGCGGGCCATCTGCAGCATCGGTTCGACGGCGAGCTTGCCGCCGCGTACGAGGCCGAGGGCGTAGGCGGCGGAGCTGGCCTTGACCACGCTGTCCGCCTCGTCGAGGACGACGGCGGAGGAGCGGAGCACGGACAGGACCGTGTCGACGCCGGGCGGAAGGACCGGGTCCGTGTGCAGGGAGGTGCGGGTGGGGCGTTTCTGGTCGCGTTCGCTCCAGCGGAACGCCAGCATGGCGATGACACCGGTGCACACCCCGGCGATCGCTGCCGCTGCGGCGACCGCCGCGTTCACGTCCATGCATTCAGGTTATGCGCGGTCAGCGGGTGTCCCACAGCCGTCCGGGTGGCAGCTCGAACACTCGTCGCCCAGAGTTCACCTTGGGTACGGGGCTGATTCACTTGTGGTGCCGGATCCGGACGCGTACTGGGCCGAACGTGGGAGCGTGGGGCTGCCCCGGCCCCACGGACAGATGAGAGGGACGTTCGTATGCGTGACGCGTACCACGAGGAACTTGACTCGATCGGCGAGGGACTGGTCGAGATGGCCCGCCTTGTCGGGTCGGCGATCGGGCGCGCCACCACGGCCATGCTCGACGCCGACCTCAAGCTCGCCGAGACCGTGATCGCCGCCGACCAGAAGGTGGACGACCTGCAGCACGAGCTGGAGGCGCGGGCCATAGCGCTGCTCGCCCGCCAGCAGCCGGTCGCGACGGATCTGCGGATCGTCGTGACCTCGCTGCGGATGAGCGCGGATCTGGAGCGCAGCGGCGACCTGGCCCAGCACGTGGCGAAGCTGGCCCGGCTGCGGTTCCCGGACCGTGCCGTTCCGCACGACCTGCACGCGACGATCCTGGAGATGGGTCAGCTGGCGCAGCGCCTGATGGCGAAGGCGGCCGAGGTGATCATCACGAAGGACGTCGATCTGGCGATGCAGCTGGAGCAGGACGACGACGAGATGGACCTGCTGCACCGCACGCTCTTCCAGCACCTGATGGACGAGAAGTGGAAGCACGGCATCGAGACGGCCGTGGACGTGACGCTGCTCGGCCGCTACTACGAGCGGTTCGCGGACCACGCGGTGTCGGTGGCCAAGCGGGTCGTGTACCTGGTGACGGGCGAGCACGCGGACGAGCTGCAGCAGGCGGAGTCCTCGGTCGAGGGCGCGTAGCCGAGTGCGGGGCGCACGGGGTGGGGCGGGGCGCGTCGCGTAACCCCGTGCGCCGTTGATGCGCCGTACCGGGGTGGGCATGCAATGGGGAGGAAGGCGACCCACGCCTTGGAGGAGGGACCCCATGGCCGATTCCCCCGTCACGACGACCGACTCCCCGCAGGAGGCGCCGCGCGAGGCGGTGTTCCTGCCCGTCCTCGGCGCCTGCGGCTGCGGCTCGGGCTGCGGTTGCGGCTGCCAGTCGGGCGCGCCGTGCCAGTGCGGCGGCTGCTGCGGGTAGCCACGACCCGGTGAGGGGCGGCCCCGGCGCGGGGCCGCCCCTCACGCGTGCGCCGGACCGTCCGTGCGCGGGTGGGCACGGTACGGGCCGGTCAGATCGCCGTACGCGTGCACGGCTTCGTCAACTCATCCCATTTTGTAGGGGTTTGCTTGACAAAATGCGGTGCACAGAACAAGTGTGAGATCAGGACGAATGTCCGGTCTGCGAGGTCTCGCCATGACCAGAACCACGACGAAACGGATCGGAGCCGCGCTCGCGGCAGGAGCCGCTTCCCTCGCCCTCGGCCTGGGCAGCGCCGGTATCGCGAACGCCACGATCCACCCGGTCGACACCTCCTGCAGCAACCCGGCCGGCCACCAGCCGGGCGGCCAGCAGCCCAGCTGCCAGAACGACAACCTCACGCAGGACACCGAGAACCAGAACCCGGCGGGCCACGCGCCCGGCGGCTGGAACAAGTAACCGCATCCACCCACCACAGGCCCCCACCCGCCGCGTCCGAGCGAACCGGCGAGCCGGGGGCTGTTCCGCGCCCGGCTCCCCGAAAACCCACCGGCGCGGGCGGCCTCCCACGGTCTACGGTGACCCGGTGTCCGTCTCCTGCGCGCTTCTGCTGTGTGCCGACCCGCTGCGTCCGGTCGCCTGTGACCCGCACTTCGCGGGGGAGGCCGCGGCCGCCCGGGAGGCCGGGGCGGTGGTCGGACTGGTGGACCACGACGCTCTGCTCGCGGGCCGCGCCGAGGAGGCCGTACGCCGTGTGCCGCGTGACCTGGGGCCCGCCTGGTACCGGGGCTGGATGATCCCGGCGCCGGCCTACGCGTCCCTCTCGGCGGTGCTGGCCGCCCGCGGGATCCGACTGCTCACGACCCCGGCGATGTACCGCACGGCACACGAACTCCCGGGCTGGTACGCCGCGTTCACCGGTCTGACCCCGCCCACCACGTACGCCCCCTGCGCCCCGCACGAGCCCCCGGCCCTCGCCGCGCTCGCCTCGCTCACCGCGGCGCTCCCCTCCGGCGCGGGGCTGGTCAAGGACTACGTGAAGTCCCGCAAGCACGAGTGGGACGAGGCCTGCCACCTGCCCGACCTCGCCGACACGGAGGCCGTGCACCGGGTGGTGAGCCGCTTCGTCGAGCTCCAGGGCGACGATCTGACGGGCGGCGTCGTGCTCCGTGCCTTCGAACCCTTCGACCGCGCCGTCGGCGAGGCCCGCGTCTGGTGGCTGGACGGCGCACCCCTCCTCACCACCCCGCACCCCGACACCCCGGACCTCCGCCCCGCTCCCCCACTGGACGACCTGCGCCCCCTGGTCGCCGCGCTCCCGAGCCGCTTCGTCACGACCGACCTGGCCCGCCGCACCGACGACGGCACCTGGCGCCTGGTGGAACTGGGCGACGCCCAGGTCTCCGGTCTGCCGTCCGGCACGGACCCGGCGCTCCTGCTGGCCCCGCTGCTCCGGGGCCCGGCATGACCGCGCCGGCGACCGTCACCGTGGAGCCGCTGTCCGGCCCCGGCGCGGCCCGTTCCGCGTCCGCCTTCCTCGCCGTGTACGCCGAGGTCTTCGCGGAGCCCCCGTACGACGAGCCCGCCGAAGGCATCGCGTCCGCCGCCGCCCGCTTCCCCGACCAGACCGCCCGCCCCGGATTCCTGGCCGCCCTGGCCACCGCGCCCGGAGGTGAACCGGTCGGCATGGCGTTCGGCCACGCCGTCCCACCGGACACCCCCTGGTGGGACGAACTGGCCGAGCCGGTCCCCGCGTCGCTGCGCCGCGAGGACGGCCGCCGCACGTTCGGGCTGATGGAGCTCGCGGTGCGCGCCCCCTGGCGGGGCCGGGGCATCGCCCGCCGGCTCCACGACACCCTGCTGACCGGCATCACGGCCGAGCGGGTCCTCCTGAACGTGCACGGTTCCGCCGAACCGGCCGCCGCGGCCTACCGCTCCTGGGGGTATCGCAAGGTGGGCGAGTCCGGCCCCTTCGGTCCGGGCGCGGACCGGTACGACGTCATGCTTCTCGCCCTGCCCGGCTGACGACGGCCTCGGGCCGCAGCCGGAGTTCCCGCACCTGGTGGCAGTCCGAGTAGAGGGTGGCGACGACGGCGCCGCACCCGCACACCAGGTTCGGCCCCCACTCCCCGTCCATGCCGCAGCAGTAGCCGCGGCGCAGCGCCGGGTCGGGATGGGGCTCCAGGCCGGGGCCGTCGCCGTGATGGAGCACGACGGTGCCCCGCGGCCCCGACTCCACCAGCAGGCCGGAGGCTTCGTCGAGGACGTACGGCGGCCCCGAGGGCTCCGGGTCGACCGCGAACGTGCCGGGTGCCATCCGCACGATCGGACTGTCGCAGTGCCCGTGCTCGTCCGTGGCGGACGCCTCCCGCCGGTACCACCCCTCGTCCCGGTCGGGGTCCGGCAGCGGCCGCTCCGTCACCGCCGGTGTGAGGGCACGGCCGCAGTCACGGCAGTGGAAGACCGTCGTCACGACGTCCCGCTCCATCAAGTCCCCCCGCAGAACACAGAACACGGCGGGCCCCCGCCGGTGGTCCGGCAGGGGCCCGCTCACTTCTCGGGCTGCTTACTTCTTGCCCTGGTTCTTGACCGCCTCGATCGCCGCGGCGGCCGCGTCGGGGTCGAGGTAGGTGCCGCCCGGGTTCAGGGGCTTGAAGTCGGCGTCCAGCTCGTACGAGAGCGGGATGCCGGTCGGGATGTTCAGGCCCGCGATGTCCGCGTCGGAGATGCCGTCGAGGTGCTTGACCAGGGCGCGCAGCGAGTTGCCGTGGGCCGCGACCAGGACCGTCTTGCCCGCGAGGAGGTCGGGGACGATGCCGTCGAACCAGTACGGGAGCATGCGGACGACGACGTCCTTGAGGCACTCCGTCTGCGGGCGCAGCTCCGGCGGGAGGGCCGCGTAGCGCGGGTCGTCGAACTGGGAGTACTTGTCGTCCCGGTCCAGGGCCGGCGGCGGGGTGTCGTACGAGCGGCGCCAGAGCATGAACTGCTCCTCGCCGAACTCGGCCAGGGTCTGAGCCTTGTCCTTGCCCTGGAGGGCGCCGTAGTGGCGCTCGTTCAGACGCCAGCTGCGGTGGACCGGGATCCAGTGGCGGTCGGCGGCCTCGAGGGCCAGCTGCGCGGTGCGGATCGCGCGCTTCTGGAGAGAGGTGTGCAGCACGTCGGGGAGCAGGCCGGCGTCCTTGAGCAGCTCACCGCCGCGGACCGCCTCCTTCTCGCCCTTCTCGGTGAGGTTGACGTCCACCCAACCGGTGAACAGGTTCTTCGCGTTCCATTCGCTCTCGCCGTGGCGGAGGAGGATCAGCTTGTACGGTGCGTCGGCCATGGGCCCGAGCCTAATCGACCGGGATTCGAGCCGCCGATTGACGGTAGCCGTCAATTCAGTGGCCGCTTCCGGGACCCCGGTCGTAAGTTACGGAGACCGATCTCGCCACTTACCCACACCCCGGGGGATGCACCCATGTCCGTCGCCGCGCTCAGACGTGCCACACGGGAGTCCGTGTCCGGGCTGCCGAGGGAGTTCTGGTGGCTGTGGACCAGCACCTTGGTCAACCGCCTCGGTGCCTTCGTCCTCACGTTCCTCGCCCTGTACCTGACGGCCCAGCGCGGATTCTCGGCGGCGTACGCGGGTCTGGTCGCGTCGCTGATCGGGCTCGGCGGGGTCATCGCCTCGGTGCTCGGCGGGGTGCTCGCGGACCGGCTCGGGCGCCGGCCGACCCTGCTCACGGCGCAGCTCGCGACGGCCGCGACGGTCGCCGTGCTCGCCTTCGTGCGGGACCCGGCCGGGATCGCCGTCACGGGCTTCGCGCTGGGCCTCGCCTCGAACGCGTCGCGGCCCGCGATCCAGGCGATGATGGCCGACATCGTGCCCCCGAAGGACCGGGTGCGGGCCTTCTCCCTCAACTACTGGGCGATCAACCTCGGGTTCGCGGTCTCCTCCGTGTACGCCGGTTTCCTCGTCGCCCAGAGCTACACGCTCGGCTTCCTCGTCGAGGCGGGCATGACGCTGGCCTGCGCGCTGGTCGTGTTCGTGAAGGTGAAGGAGTCGCGCCCCGAGCAGACCGTCCGCTCGGCCGGTGAGGCCGGGCCCGCGCCCGTCACGATGGGCACCGTGCTGCGCGACGGCCGTTTCATGCTGATGGTCGGTCTGTCCTTCCTCGTCGCCGTGATCTTCACGCAGTCCTCGGTGGGCCTGCCGATCGTGATGGGGGAGAACGGGTTCAGCAGCTCGGACGTGGGCCTGGTCGCCGCCGTGAACGGGGTGGTGATCGTCGCCCTGCAGATTCCGCTGACCCGGTTCATCGAGCGCCGCGACCCGGGCCGCCTGCTCACCGTCTCCTCGCTCCTCATCGGCTACGGATTCGCGCTGACCGCCTTCGCCGGCTCGCTGGCCGCGTACGCGCTGACCGTCGTCGTGTGGACGCTCGGCGAGATGGTGAACGCGCCGACCCAGTCCGGGCTCGTGGCCCGGCTCGCGCCCGCCGAGGGCCGCGGCCGCTATCAGGGCGTCTACACGACGTCGTGGTCGGCCGCCGCGCTGGTCGCCCCGCTCGCGGGCGGCTGGGTGCTCGACTCGGCGGGGGCCGGCTGGCTGTGGGGCGGCTGCGCGGTGCTCGGCACGGTCACCGCGTTCGGCTACTGGGTCCTGATGCGCGGGCTGCCCGGCCGGCTCCCGGACGAGCCCGCCGCGGACCCGGTGCCGGCGACTCCGGCCGTCGCGGCGCCCGCCGCGGAGAACGCCCCGGCCTGACCCGGCACTTGGGAAGACCGCGCGGGGGCGGGTACGGGACCGTACAGAGGGGTACGGGACCGTACATGCCCGAAGCACCGAGGACCGAAGCGCCGAGAACGGACGAACCGCCCAGAACGCTCGTCGGCGGCATCGAGGTGGACGTCCCGAACAGCATTCCGGCGATCCGCGCGGCCCTCGACCCGGAGCGCCGCACGGAGTTCGACCGGGCGATCAACGCGGCGGGCGTCGACGAGATCCACGCCGTGATGCGGCACTGGATGCTGGAGGCCGTGCCGGACCCGGAGGCCGACGCGATCCTGGCCCGGCTCGCGCGCGACGAGGCGGAGAGGCGGGGGCCGGCTTGAGCCGTCGCCGCAGGCGCAGCCCCTGCCGCATCGCGTACGCCCCGCCCGCCGACGACACCCTCGCCAAGATGGCCGACGCGGACGCCTTCCGCGCGGAGATGTCCCGCACCCTCGCCCACGACCCGTACGGCCACGGCTCCAGCTCGGTCGCGGGGGAACGGGACCGGCGCGAGGCCACGATCGGCGGCGCGATAGTCCTCTACTACGTCTCCGGTTCCGTGCTCACCGTGACCGTCGTCAGGATGGTCGCGCTGGGCTGAGCCGCGGCGTCACAGCTCGCGCTGGGCGTCGTACAGATTGCGCGGCCGCACCACGTCCGCCGTCCCGTACAGCTCCAGGCGCGTGTGCAGGTCGCCCGCGAAGTCGGGCACGTCGGTCTGGCCGAACTCGCGGACCGTGTTGATCCCGACGGTCGCGCTCCACGGGGCGAGCCCGTCGATCTTCATGAGGCCCGCGCGCTCGTTGGTGACGCGGATGTTCCAGTGGGCGAAGCGCGCGCCGAAGAGCGGGCCCGCGGAGGCGTCGCCGCCGTGCGCGCCGTTGTTGTTCACCGTGATGTCGGTGCGGACGTTCCCGAACGGCATGCCGCGGTGCGAGTCGAAGGTGCCCATCTCCATGCGTCCGCGCGACCAGACGTTGTGCGAGGACAGGCCCTCCACGTTGATGCCGTGCAGCTGGGTGCCGGCGGGGGCGGGGACGGTGCGCTGCCGGATCGTGAAGTCCTCGACGAGGTTGTCGTGCGAGCCCTCGCGGCAGAAGTACGGATGGTGCTCGCCGCGCCCGCCCACGGCCGTGCGGCGCAGGGTCGAGGCGGAGGCGGCGACGAGCCCGAAGCCGTTGTCGACGTTGTGGACGGTGACGTCGTCGACGAAGCAGTCGTACGTGCACTGGAGGGCGACGCCGTTGTAGCCCTTGTCGAGGAGGTGCGGCGCCTGCGGTGTCTCGACGGCCTCCAGGGTGAGGCCCTCGACCCCGGCGCCGGTCAGTGCCCGCACGTGGGTGGTGAGGCGCGGGTCCCACTCGGGGCGGACGTCGAGCGGGAGCGGGCGTTCCAGGGTGACGCGGTCGCCGCGCACGGAGGTGATCCGCACGGGCCATTCGTAGGGGACGTACGAGGTGAGCTTGGTCTTGTCGTCCCAGGTGTAGGCCTCGGGGCCGGGGCCGCCGCCCGCCATGTGCTCCAGGAGCGTGTGGCCGGCGTCGTCGGCGAGGCGGAGCAGGACGAGGTCTCCGGCGCCGAGGGCGGAGGGGTCCGCGACGGTGATCGTCCAGGAGCCGCGCGGGGCGGCGGCGACCGTCGTCAGGGTCTCCCACTCGTCGCGCGCGTTTCCGGTCCAGCCCTCGAACGGCCAGTTCTTCGCGCGGATCGCGTCGGTGAGGCCGCGGAAGCGGGCCTCGGGGCAGAGCCAGATCAGGCCGCCCGCCCAGGACCAGGAGGATTTGGTGCCGCCGTAGCGGGAGCCGTAGGCGCCGATCAGTTCGGTGAGGTGGCGGGTGGCGTAGAGGGTGGTGCTCGTGGAGCCGGCGCCTTTGAGGACGACGTCGTCGTGGCCGACGTGGATCAGGTCGTCGATCCGGTACGTGCCGGCGCCGAGCAGCACGGTGGCGCCGCCGGCCGCTCCGGCGGCGGCCAGCGCCCGGTTGATCGCGGGGGCGCTGTCGGTCGTGCCGTCGGCGACGGCGCCGAAGTCCTCGGCGCGCAGGACGCGGCCCGGCCGGTCGAAGGTGCGGCGGCCCGCGCGGTATCCGGCGCGGCCGACATAGGGGATCTGCGGGTGGTGCTGCGGGTCCCGGACGAACTCGTGCCAGAGGTCCGGCACCCGGCCCCCGCTCTGCCCACGGCCGGCGGCCGCCGCACCGGTTCCGGTGACGGCGGTCGCCGCGACCGCGATCGCCCCGCCCAGCACACCGCGTCTACTGAAGTCCCGCACCGCTGCCACCCTTCGTCGGCGTACAGATACATGAACAGTGTTCATATGAGTGCCGTGCGGGAGCATGCCACCAGACCCTCCGCTGCGGAAGGGGGGCAACGGACGGAAAAGAGGCGCTACTTGGCGGGACGCTGAGTCAGATGGGTGAACGCGTCCAGGTTCCGCGTGGACTCGCCGCGCGAGACGCGCCACTCGTACTCGCGGCGGATCGCGCTCGCGAAGCCGAGTTCGAGCAGCGTGTTGAAGGAGCCGTCGGCGGCCTCCAGGACCGAGCCGAGGAGACGGTCCAGCTCGTCCGGGGTGACGGCGGCGAGCGGGAGCTTGCCGGTGAGGTAGATGTCGCCGAGCGGGTCGACGGCGTAACTCACGCCGTACAGGCGGAGGTTGCGCTCCAGGAGCCAGCGGTGGACGCCCGCCTCGTTCTCGTCCGGGTGACGGATCACGAACGCGTTGAGGGACAGGCTGTGGCGGCCCAGGCGCAGCGAGAGCGTCGTGGAGAGCTTGCGGGTGCCGGGCAGTTTGACCACGTAGGAGCCCGGCTCGGGGCGCTCCCACTCCAGTTCCGCGTCCTTGAGCGTGGACTCGATGATCTGGGCCGGGTCCTGCGTCGGGTCCTGTGCAGCGTCGGGGTGCTCAGCCATGCAGCGAGAGTACGTGACGGCGGTGATCGTGCAGGGCCGCGGTGTAGACGTCGGCCGTGGCGGACGCCGAGGTGCCCCAGCCGAAGGAGCGGGCGTGCCGGGCGGCGGCGTCGCCCATGCTGTCCACCAGGTGGGGATGGTCGGCGAACTCACGGAGCACGCGCGCGTAGCGGGCCGGTTCGTGGCCGTCGACCAGGAAACCGGTGGTCTCGTCGCGGACGGCGACGGGCAGGCCGCCGACGGAGGCGGCGAGGACGGGGGTGCCGGCCGCCTGCGCCTCGATGGCGACGAGCCCGAAGGACTCGCTGTAGGACGGCATGACGAGCAGGGACGCGGCGCGGAACCAGTCGGCGAGCTGGTCCTGGCCGACCGGCGGGTGGAAGCGCACGACGTCGGCGATGCCGAGCCTGGCGGCGAGCTTCTGCAGGGCGGCCGGCTTGGCGAGGCCGCTGCCGCTGGGGCCGCCGACCACGGGAACGAGGATCCGCGAGCGCAGCTCGGGCCGCTCGTCGAGCAGGACGGCGACGGCCTTGAGGAGGATGTCGGGCGCCTTGAGCGGCTGGATGCGGCCGGCGAACAGGGGTATGAGCGCGTCCTGCGGCAGGCCGAGGCGGGCGCGGGCGGCGGCGCGGCCGTCGCCGGGCGTGAAGCGCTCCAGGTTCACGCCGGGGTGCACGACGGCGACCTTGCCGGGGTCGGCCTCGTAGTGCCGGACCAGCTCGTCGGCCTCCTCCGCGGTGTTCGCGATGAGGCGGTCGGCGGCGCGCACGATCTGGGTCTCGCCGATGACGCGGGCGGCCGGCTCGGGGGTGTCGCCGTCGGCGAGCGCCGCGTTCTTGACCTTGGCCATGGTGTGCATGGTGTGCACGAGCGGGACGCCCCAGCGCTCGGCGGCCAGCCAGCCGACGTGCCCGGAGAGCCAGTAGTGGGAGTGGACGAGGTCGTAGTGGCCGTGCCGGTGGCCGGCCCAGGCCTGCATCACACCGTGCGTGAAGGCGCACAGCTGCGCGGGCAGCTCTTCCTTGGCGAGGCCCTCGTAGGGGCCCGCGTCGACGTGCCGCACGAGGACGCCGGGGGCGAGCTCGACCTGCGGGGGCAGCGCGCCCGTCGTGGCGCGGGTGAAGATCTCGACCTCGATGTTGATCGCGGCGAGCCGCTTGGCCAGCTCCACGATGTAGACGTTCATGCCGCCCGCGTCGCCCGTGCCGGGCTGGTGGAGCGGGGAGGTGTGCACGCTGAGCATGGCGACGCGCCGCGGCCTGCGCGGGGAACCGGGGAAGCGCAGGCGGCCCTGCGCCGCGCCGGAACGGCGGAACCTGGTCACGTACTGGCTCACGTGGCGGGCCCTCCTAGATCGGGCGTACTGCGGGCACGGCGCAAAGAGGGCGCGCGCCCTCTTTCATGGGCGGCAACGCCGGAGCCCCCGCCTCCATTTCCACTTTGCCCAATCATTACCGTACGAGGCTCAACCCTGTACCCCCACACCGCTCCCACCTGCGCGAACCCGGAGCTCGGGCCCCGGGCCGCCCGGGGCAGCGCATACCCTCGTAGCCATGAGCCCGCGCACCCCCTCCCGCCCCGTGGGAACGGTGACGCGGGGCACGACGAACCCGAACCGGTTGCGCCGTATGGATCGCTGGATCGCGGCGACGCACGGCGCCGCGCTGCGCCGCGCCGCCGATCCCGTGGCGGTCGACCTCGGCTACGGGGCGGCGCCCTGGACCGCCGTCGAACTGCTCGGCCGGCTGCGCGCCGCGGCGCCCCGCGCACGCGTGGTGGGCATCGAGATCGAACCGGCGCGGGTCGCGGCCGCGAAGCCGTACGAGCGCGAGGGGCTCAGCTTCCGGCACGGCGGTTTCGAGCTGCCGCTCCCGTCGCCGCCGACGCTGATCCGGGCCGCGAACGTGCTGCGCCAGTACGACGAGGAGCAGGTCGCCGAGGTCTGGGCGCGGCTGTGCGGGCGGCTCGCGCCGGACGGGCTGCTCGTGGAGGGGACCTGCGACGAGATCGGGCGGCGGCACGTGTGGGTGGCGCTCGGGCCCGAGGGTCCGCGCACGGTGACGTTCGCGACCCGGCTCGGCTCGCTGCACACCCCGTCCGACCTGGCCGAGCGGCTGCCCAAGGCGCTGATCCACCGCAATGTGCCGGGCGAGCCGGTGCACGCGTTCCTGCGGGACTTCGACCGGGCCTGGGCGGCGGCCGCGCCCTACGCCTCGTACGGGGCGCGCCAGCGGTGGATCCGGGCGGTGCGGGACCTCGCGGCGGACTGGCCGGTGACGGACCGTCCGGGGCGCTGGAGGCAGGGCGAAGTCACCGTGACCTGGGGTGCGTTGGCGCCGCGTGAGCGCCCGTCGGGCTGAACGCGCCGGGTGGGGAACGATCTCGGCGGTCCGTTCGTCACAGCGTGGGGGGCTGCCGGAGCGTGTGGGTCTGTCAGGGCGTGTGGGGTCTGTCGGATTTGGCGCGGACGTGGCACCATCCCCGAAGCACGCGCATGTTACTGACGGTAAATCAGGTTTCGGCTACTGCGGGGGCGGGGCGGATGAGCAAGCGGAGCACGACGACGATGGCGGCCGTGGCGGTGGTGTGCGCCCTGACCGTGCTGACGGCGCCGGGCGCGGCCTACGCGGCACCCGCTCCCCCGGCCTCCCCTTCGGCCTCGGCCCCCTCGGCCCCAGCGGCCGGTGCGGGCACGGACCTCGAAGCGGTCCGCAAGAAGCTCGACAAGCTGTACCACGACGCCGCGCTGGCCACCGACGAGTACAACGCGGCGGAGGAGAAGGCCGACGACCAGTCCGTCGCCATCGTGAAGCTCGCCCAGAAGATCGCGGCCGGCCAGCGCAAGCTCGACCGCCTCAAGGGGCACGCGGGGGCGGCGGCGCGGGAGCAGTACCGCACGGGCGGCGTCCCGCGCGAGGCCCAGTTCCTGCTCTCCGGCGACCCCCAGCAGTTCCTCGACAACGCGGGGCGGGTCTACCAGGGCCAGCAGGCCACCAAGAACCTGATGTCCCAGCTGACCAAGACGCAGGACGACCTCGCGGGGTACGCGAAGGACGCCTCCGCGAAGTGGAAGCAGCTGGAGGAGGGCCGCAAGAAGAAGGCCTCCGCGAAGAAGCGCATCGAGAAGCAGATCAAGGCCGCGCAGAAGATCGAGAGCACGCTCGAGAAGAAGGAGCGGGAGCGGCTGCGCAAGCTGGAGGAGGAGGCCGAGCAGAAGGCCCAGACGGCCTGGCTGTCCTCCGGCGTCCTCAAGGAGATCAGCGGCCGGGCCACCAAGGCCGGCAAGAAGGCGGTGGAGTTCGCCACCGCGCAGCTCGGCAAGCCGTACGTGTGGGGGGCCGAGGGGCCGAAGTCCTACGACTGCTCGGGGCTGACGTCCCAGGCGTGGGCCGCGGCGGGGCGGCCCATTCCCCGTACCTCGCAGGAGCAGTGGAAGCAGCTCCGGCACATCGACGTGAAGGACATGCGGCCCGGGGACCTGATCATCTACCACGGTGACGCGAGTCATGTCGGCATGTACATCGGGGACGGGGCGATCATCCATGCCCCGCGGCCCGGGCGGTCGGTGACCGTGGCCGGGGCGGGGTCGATGGGCATATTGGGGGTTGTGCGGCCCGACGCGTAGGGGCTCCGCCCGGGCCGGGCCCTCTCCCACGGAGCCTCACGCCCCGCGGGCCCGGCCCCCCTCTCGCGCCGCCCGGCCTCCGGCCCGACACCCCACACCTTCCCCAGGCCGTCTCGCCTGCAGCCCAGGCTCACCTCGCCTTGAGCCCGGGCCGTCTCGCCTTCAGCCCAGGCTGCCTCGCCTCCCGTCCGACGCCTCTCACCCTCAGCCCGGGCTCGCCTCATCCCCCAGCCCAGGCTCGCCTCGCCTTCAGCCCAGGCCGTCTCGCCTGCAGCGCGGCGCCTCTCGATTGGCCCGCTCCCTGCTCCCACCCACCCGCCCCCTCCGGGGGCGTCGGCCCGGCGGCCGGCCTCGGGCAGTGCCTTGGCGCCGGGTGCGCCTTTGGGGTGCCGGTCGCGGCGCCGCCGTAGGGGTCGAGGATCGTCGCCGGGTGCCGCGCCGTCGTGGCTGAGCGCGCAGTTCCCCGCGCCCCTCACGGGGCGCTTCCTCCCCGGCGCCTCTTGCCGGGGTGCCTCGCGACTCGCCCGGTCTCGGGCAGAGCGCCACCGCCCCAGCGGTCCAGGATCGTCGCCGGGTGCCGCGCCGTCGTGGCCGCTCGCGCAGTTCCCCGCGCCCCTCACGGGGCGCTTCCTCCCCGGCGCCTCTTGCCTCGGGCGCGTCGACTGTTCGTCGTCGGTGCCGACCCGGTGGGGCTTCGCGCGCAGTTCCCCGCGCCCCTCACGGGGGGCTTCTCGTTCCGAGGAGCGGCTTCGTCGTGGCCCTGGGGGCGCACGGAGTGTGCCTTTCAGGGGCGCGGGGAACTGCGCGAGCGGCCACGGCGGTGGTGCACCCGGCGGCCGGCGTCGGCCCCTGCGGCGGTGGCGCTGTAGCCGGAGGGTGAGGTGAGGGGGCATCACCCCGGCTACCGGGCGGTAGGCGTGATGGAGCGCACGTGACGCAGGGCACTTGGGGACGGGCGGTTGCGGTGGGGTGGCGTGATGTTCGTCATCCCCCACACAGGCCCGGAGGGCCAGAACGTGCCCAATTCCGTTACCCCTTGCGGCATATGACACTGGCCGTTTGCGGCTCACCATTCCGCTGAGCCGCCGGGTACCGCTAAGGTCCCCGTCTGGTGGGCCGAGGACCTTCGTCCCACCGCGCCCTCGGGGGGAGGGAAGGAAACCGAAGCGATGCCCGTACCCGTACCGCGGCAGAGAGCGATCCCGGCCGCGGAAGGTGGTCAGGCTCAAGCTGCGCCTACGACACCGTCCGCGGACCCGACCGCGCCGACGACCGCCCACGACAGCAACATCGGCAGCAACAGCAACAGCACGACCGTTCACGCATCGGCCGCGACCGGACCCGCCACGGGCCTGACGCTGCTGGTCATCGAGGACGACCCGGCCGGCTCCCTGAGCATCCCCGAGATGCCGGACGCCGCCGGAAAGCCGGTCCGCGTCCGCACCGCCCGCAACCTCACCGAGGCCGAGCGACTGCTCACCGACGACGTGAACTGCATCGTGCTCGACCTCGCGCTGCCCGACACCCGTACGGCCCGCCAGGACGAGGACGCCGACGAGCTGGAGACCCTCCGGCACGTGCTGCGCCTCGCCCCGCGCCAGGCCGTGCTGGCCCTGACGGACTCCGGCGACGCCGAGCGCGGCGCCGAGGCGGTGCGCGTCGGCGCCCAGGACTACCTGTTCCGCGACGAGCTGGACGCCCGCATCCTGGGCCGCGCCGTGCGCTACGCCGTCGAGCGCAAGCGCGCGGACGTGGCCCAGCGCAAGCTCACCGAGTCGCGCCTGCGCGCCCAGGAGAACGCCCGCCTGGAGCGCGGCCTGCTGCCGACCCCGCTGCTCGACGGTTCCCCGCTGCGGTTCGCCGCGCGCTACCGCCCCGGCCGCTCCCGGGCCCTGCTCGGCGGCGACTT
The DNA here is from genome assembly GCF_042749255.1 of Streptomyces sp. NPDC059524. Lineage (NCBI taxonomy): Bacteria > Bacillati > Actinomycetota > Actinomycetes > Kitasatosporales > Streptomycetaceae > Streptomyces > Streptomyces sp. NPDC059524. Next base: position 16,357 of record NZ_JBHYTK010000087.1, read on the forward strand.
CTACGACGTCGTGCGCACCCCCGACGGCACGGTCCACGCCATGATCGGCGACGTCTGCGGCCACGGCCCCGACGAGGCCGCGCTCGGCGTCGAGCTGCGGATCGCCTGGCGCGCGCTGACCTTCGCCGGACTGTGCGGCGACGAGCTCCTCTCCACGCTCCAGCAGGTCCTGGAGCACGAGCGGGAGAACGACGAGATCTTCGCGACCCTGTGCACGGTGGACATCGCGCCGGACGGCCGCCGCGCGGGCCTGTGCCTGGCCGGCCACCCCTCGCCGCTCATCGCGAGCCCCGGCCGCCAGGCGACGCTGCTCCCGTACGAGAACAGCGGACCGGCCCTGGGCCTGCTCCCGCGTGCCCGCTGGCCGCGCATGCAGGTCGAGCTGGGCCCGTCGTGGAGCCTGATGCTCTACACGGACGGTCTGATCGAGGGCCGGATCGGTGACGGCAACCGCCGCCTCGGCCAGGAGGGCATGGTCGACCTGATCCGCCGCAGCCGTGCGGCGGGCCTCCAGGGCGAGGAGCTCCTGGACTCCGCCGTGAACGAGGTCCGCGACCTCAACGGCGGCGAGCTGACCGACGACGTGGCGGTGCTCCTGCTGGACCGATGACGGTCCGATGACGCCCCGGTGACGGACAAGGGCACGCCGATCCGGCGCGCCCGTCGTCGTCATCACCCCTCCGGAAGGCGTCGCGGCCGCCGGAAGAGGCGTCACGTCACCACCGCCCGAAGGCGTCAGGTCACCGCCGACCGTTGTACGGCCCGTACGGGCCGTCGCTGCTGGAGCCGCCGCCGCGCCGCCAGCCGCCGCCACCGCCTCCGCCGACCTGCTTCAGGGCCGGGCGCACGTCCACGAAGAAGACGATCGACGCCACGAGGCCCGCGAGCTGCAGGAACAGCATCGGCACCAGCAGGTTCACCACGACCGCGATGCCCAGGATGATCAGCCAGAACGGCTTCGTCTGCTTGCTCGCGGCCCGGTACGCGTCCTCCCGGGCCACCGCGGCCAGCACGAAGGCGACGACCGCGAGCACGAGCATGGCGGTGTAGAGCAGCCACACCACGTTGCCGAAAGCCGACATCAGCACAACGCTCACCCACCCAGAGTTCCGAGACGACCCGTACGCGGGTCACCGTACCCGTAACAACGGGCCGGGCACCCCGAAGGTGCCCGGCCCGTCGACGTACCCGTCACGCGGCGCCCCTCACTCGGCGGGCGGCGTGGCCTTCTTCGCGGCGGGCTTCTTCGCCGGGGCCTTCTTCGCCGCGGGCGCCTTCCGGGCGGCGGCCGGGGCCTTCTTCGCGGCGGGCCTGGCGGCCGGAGCGTCCTTCTCGGCGGCCGGCGCGGCGGCCTGACCGGGAACGGTCTCGGGCTCGGCGTCCGGCTCGACGGCCACGGCGATCTCGTTGATCTCCTCGGCGGCCTCGCCGCGCCACGCCTTCACGGTCTCCTCGCCGTGCTCGGCGACCTTCTCGTACGTCTCACGCGCCTTGACGGCGGCCTCGGCGGCGAAGCCGACACCGCGCAGCGCGTACTCCTGGGCCGTCTCGCCGAGCTTCTTCAGATCGGTGTCGAGCACGGCCACGAACTCGCCGACCTTGGCGGTCAGCACGGCCTGCGCCTCCTTGGCGCGCGCCGTGGCCTTCTCCTGCACGTCCTTGGGGTCGGTGCCGCGCACGGCCTCGAAGCGGGCGGGCGCCTCGGCGCGCAGCTGCTCCACGAGGCCCGGCACCTTCTTGGCCTGCTGGAACGCCAGCTCGGCGGTGCCGGCGGCGAAGTACAGCGGGGTCGGGTCGCTGAAGGTCTTGCGGAGGTCGTCCTTGATGGCCATGGGGTGGTCCTCCCGGATCACATCAACTGCTGCTTGAGGGCTCGGCATCGCCGTCGGTGCCGTCGTCGTGCGTCCCGCCGTCCGATCCGTCCCCGTCCCGCGGTGAACGCTCCGCTCGCGCGGCCGCGTTCTCCTTCCGGAACGACTCGTAGATCTGCAGCAGGACCTGCTTCTGACGCTCGTCGAGCGAGGGGTCGGCGAGGATCACCGCACGCGTCTCCACCTCGTCCCGCTCCCGCTCCGCGTCGAGGATGCCCGCGCGCACGTACAGCGTCTCGGCGGAGATCCGCAGCGCCTTGGCGACCTGCTGGAGCACCTCCGCGCTCGGCTTGCGCAGCCCGCGCTCGATCTGGCTCAGATACGGATTGGACACCCCGGCGGCATCGGCGAGCTGCCGCAGGGACAGCTGCGCGGTGCGCCGCTGCTCGCGCAGGTATTCGCCGAGGCTTCCGACGTTGAGCGATGCCATGCTTCGATACTGCCCACCCGCGCTAACAATTGCAAGCAGCCGCTTGCAAAAGTGTTCCATGTCATCGCCGGCCCCCGCTCCGGTTTCCGGCTCCGGCCTCCGTCCTACACTCACATCGCCGTGCTCCACCGGAGCCGGGACTTCTGGGACCCGCCCGGCCCGGAGGCGTTCACGCGGGCCGAGGAGGAACTGGAGGCCGCCCTCACCGCACTCGTCACGGCACTGACCGGACGCCACGGCGACCCCGGCACCGTCGACCTCTTCCCCTACCTCGGTGTCCACGACGACACGGACGAGCCCGAGGAGCCCCTGGACCTCGACGACGTGCCCGAGCCCCTGGCCTCCCTGCGCGATCTCGCGGGCAGCCTGTACGTGTGGCCCGTCCCGTCCGCCGGCCGCTGGCTCGGCGTCACCGTCGGTCAGGCCGACCGGGAGGAGCCCTACGAACTCCTGGCCGCCGTGGGCGAGGCAGCCACGCTCCCGCAGGGCGCCACCCGAGTCACGCGCCCTCCCGGCTCACGGCCGTCTCCCGCTCCAGCCGCCCCAGCTTCTCCGGATTGCGCACCGCGTACAGACCGGTGATCACCCCGTCGTCGAGGCGGAGGGCGACGACCGCGTCGAGCACGCCGTCACGGTGGACGGCGAGGGCCGGGTAGCCGTTGACGCGGACCGGTTCGAGGCGGGCCGCCGCGATCCGGAGCAGCACCGGAAGGACCGCCTCCGTGCCGACGACCGGGCTCGGCGCAGCGCGGACGACGCCGCCGCCGTCGGTCAGCAGGACGACGTCCGGCGCGATCAGATCGAGCAGTTCTTGCAGGTCACCCGTCTCGACGGCCCGCTGGAACGCCCGCAGCGCGTCCCGCGACTCGGCCGGTGAGACCGTGCCGCGCGGGCGCCGGGCCGCGACATGGGCGCGGGCCCGGTGGGCGATCTGGCGCACGGCCGCCGGGGTCTTCTCGACGGCCTCGGCGATCTCCGCGTACTCCAGGCCGAACACCTCGCGCAGCACGAACACCGCCCGTTCGGTCGGCCCGAGCGTCTCCAGGACGAGCAGCATCGCCATCGAGACGCTGTCCGCGAGCTCCGCGTCCTCGGCGACGTCGGGCGCGGTGAGCAGCGGTTCGGGGAGCCACGGTCCGACGTAGGACTCCTTGCGGCGGCGCAGGGTGCGCAGCCGGGTCAGGGCCTGGCGCGTGGTGACGCGGACCAGGAAGGCGCGGCGGTCGCGCACGGTGGCGAGGTCGACGCCGGACCAGCGCAGCCAGACCTCCTGGAGGACGTCCTCCGCGTCGGCGGCCGAGCCGAGCATCTCGTAGGCGACGGTGAACAACAGGTTCCGGTGGGCGACGAACGCCGCCGTCGCCGGGTCGGTGGTCTCGGTGTCGTCCATGGCCTCTCCCTCGTCGGTCACTCACTCGCTCCCCCGGTGTCACGCACAGGACGCCGCCCGCGGCCCGTACGTGACAGCAGACCGCAGTGACCCACGCCACACCCGCCCCCTGTCACAGGCCCACCGCGCCCGGCATCTCCATGGCGACCGCACGCCAACGGCACGACGGAACGAGAGGACACACCACCATGGAGACCGAGACCCCGGTTCGGACCCCGGCCCGCATCGAGCTGATGGGCACCCGCGTCGGCGCCGAGTTCGGCAAGCGCTTCTACCGGGCCGGTGCCGCGCTCAAGGGCCTGCCGCCCGCCCTGTCGCAGCTGGTCGAGCTGCGCGCCAGCCAGATCAACGGCTGCGGCTGGTGCGTCGACGTGCACAGCAAGGAGGCCGCGGCGGCCGGCGAGAGCGCGGTACGGCTCGCGCTGGTCGCGGCCTGGCGCGAGTCGACGGTGTTCACCGAGGCCGAGCGGGCGGCGCTCGCCCTCGCCGAGGAGGGCACCCGGCTGGCCGACGCCGCGCAGGGTGTCAGCGACGCGACCTGGGCCGCGGTGCGCGCGCACTACGACGAGGAACAGGCGGCGGCGCTCGTCTGCCTCGTCTCGATGATCAACGCGGCGAACCGGATGGGCGTGATCACCCGGATGCGCGGCGGCTCGTACGCGCCGGGCGTGTTCGCCGCGCTGGAGGACTGAGGCCACGTAACAGCGGCCTCGGGTCAGGAATCGAGAAGCCTCCGTGCCCGCCGGCGACTAGCGTCGGCGGGGACGGGGCCGCTCGCCGAGGCCCCACCGACGGATGGAGCCACGATGAGCAGCCGAGCCGGCCGGCAGGACGCGCCGCACGCCGCCGACACCCACGACCTGATCCGGGTGCACGGAGCGCGCGAGAACAACCTCAAGGACGTCAGCATCGAGCTCCCCAAGCGGCGGCTCACGGTGTTCACCGGCGTCTCCGGCTCGGGCAAGAGCTCGCTGGTGTTCGACACGATCGCGGCCGAGTCGCAGCGGCTGATCAACGAGACGTACAGCGCGTTCGTGCAGGGCTTCATGCCGAACCTGGGCCGCCCGGACGTCGACGTGCTCGACGGTCTGACCACGGCGATCAGCGTCGACCAGCAGCGCATGGGCGGCGACGTGCGCTCCACCGTCGGCACGGCCACCGACACGGGCGCGATGCTGCGGATCCTGTTCAGCCGGCTCGGCACCCCGCACATCGGCTCGCCGCAGGCCTTCTCCTTCAATGTCGCCTCGATCAGCGGCGCGGGCGCCGTCACCGTCGAGAAGGGCGGCCACAAGGTCAAGGAGCGCCGCGAGTTCAGCATCACGGGCGGCATGTGTCCGCGCTGCGAGGGCCGCGGCAGCGTCTCCGACATCGACCTGACCCAGCTCTACGACGACTCCAAGTCGCTCAACGAGGGCGCGCTGACCATCCCCGGCTACAGCATGGACGGCTGGTACGGGCGCATCTTCACCGGCTGCGGCTTCTTCGACCCGGACAAGCCGATCCGCAAGTACACCAAGCGCGAGCTCAGCGACCTCCTCTACAAGGCCCCCACGAAGATCAAGGTCGAGGGCATCAACCTCACCTACGAGGGCCTGATCCCGAAGATCCAGAAGTCGATGCTCTCCAAGGACGTCGACTCGCTCCAGCCGCACATCCGCGCCTTCGTCGAGCGCGCGACGACGTTCGCCGTGTGCCCGGAGTGCGAGGGGACGCGGCTGAGCGAGGCGGCCCGCTCCTCGAAGATCGCCGGCATCAGCATCGCGGACGCGTGCGCCATGCAGATCAGCGACCTCGCCAAGTGGATCGGCGAGCAGTCCGAGCCCTCCGTGGCCCCCCTGCTCAGCTCCCTGCGCCAGACCCTCGACTCCTTCGTGGAGATCGGCCTCGGCTATCTCTCCCTCGACCGCCCCTCCGGCACGCTGTCCGGCGGCGAGGCGCAGCGCGTGAAGATGATCCGCCACCTCGGCTCGTCCCTCACGGACGTCACGTACGTCTTCGACGAGCCGACCGTCGGGCTGCACCCGCACGACATCCAGCGCATGAACGACCTGCTGCTGCGCCTGCGCGACAAGGGGAACACGGTGCTCGTCGTGGAGCACAAGCCGGAGGTCATCGCGATCGCCGACCACGTCGTCGACCTGGGGCCCGGGGCGGGCTCGGGCGGCGGCACGATCTGCTACGAGGGGGACGTCGAGGGGCTGCGCGCCAGTGACACGGTGACGGGCCGTCACCTGGACGACCGGGCCCGTCTGAAGGAGACGGTGCGCGAGCCGAACGGAAAGCTGGAGATCCGCGGCGCCTCGGCCCACAACCTCCAGGACGTGGACGTCGACATCCCGCTGGGCGTGCTCACCGTCGTGACGGGTGTGGCGGGGTCGGGCAAGAGCTCGCTGGTGCACGGTTCGATCCCGGCCGGGGAGGGCGTGATCTCCGTCGACCAGGCCCCGATCCGCGGTTCGCGGCGCAGCAATCCGGCCACGTACACGGGGCTGCTCGACCCGATCCGCAAGGCGTTCGCCAAGGCCAACGGGGTCAAGCCGGCCCTGTTCAGCGCGAATTCGGAGGGCGCGTGCCCGGCGTGCAAGGGGGCCGGGGTCATCTACACCGAGCTGGCGATGATGGCGGACACGGCGACGGTGTGCGAGGAGTGCGAGGGGCGGCGGTTCCGGTCCGACGTGCTGGAGTACACGTTCGGCGGGCGGGACATCAGCGAGGTCCTGGCGATGCCCGTCGCCGAGGCGGAGGCGTTCTTCGCCGAGGGTGAGGCCCGTACGCCGGCCGCCCACAAGATCCTGACCCGGCTCGCGGACGTGGGCCTGGGCTACCTCACGCTCGGCCAGCCCCTCACCACGCTCTCAGGCGGTGAACGGCAGCGTCTGAAGCTGGCCACGCACATGGCGGACAAGGGCGGTACGTACGTCCTGGACGAGCCGACCGCCGGGCTGCACCTCGCGGACGTCGAACAACTCCTCGCCCTCCTGGACCGCCTCGTCGACTCCGGCAAGTCGGTGATCGTGGTGGAGCACCACCAGGCGGTCATGGCCCATGCGGACTGGATCATCGACCTGGGCCCGGGCGCGGGCCACGACGGCGGCCGCGTGGTCTTCGAGGGCACGCCGTCCGAACTGGTCGCTTCCCGCGCGACCCTGACGGGGGATCATCTGGCGGCTTACGTGGGCGGGTGAGGCCGGGGGCTGCGGGGGGGGGTGAGGCCGGGGGCCTCGGCCGATCAGGTGGCCCGGCGTGCGGCCGATGATATCGCGCACGAAGTGCGCATCCCAGGGGCACGGGGCTGTATCGATCAGCGGCTCCGCCGCGGGGCGCGACCAGCCCCCACCGGCGGGTGATCGCACGACGACATCAGCCGCCCACGGCGACGGCGGGACCCGCCCCCCGCTCAGAACGGCAGTTCCCGGTGATGGATCACGTCCAGGCGGGAAACGGCTCGGGTCAGTACCACGTACAGCCGCTCCAGCCCCCGTACCTCCGCCTCCACGATCCCCGCCGGTTCGACCACCACGACGTGGTCGTACTCCAGGCCCTTGGCCACCCCGGCCCCGAGCACCGTCACCCGCTCACCCAGGTCCTCGACCCCACCGGCCCGGACCCCCGCCCCGTCCAGCGCCTCCCGCATCACCCCCACTTCGGACTCCGCGGCGATCACCCCCACCGACCCCTCCCGCCCCAGCGCCCTCCTTACGGCGCCCACGACCCCCGCCGCGAGATCGTCGACCCGCTCCACCCGTACCGTCCCGTCCGCCCGCAGCGACCGCGCCCCCGGCACCACCACGTCGATCCGCTCCCGCACCCGCTCCGCCAGTTCGAGGACGGCCCCCGGGACCCGGAACCCCACGGTCAACGGCACCACCACCGCCTCCGGCTTCCCCAGGTGCCGCAGCAGTCCGCCCCATTCCCGCGCGGCCCAGGGCGTGGTCCCCTGGGCGAGGTCCCCCAGTACGGTCAGCGAGCCGAACGCGGCCCGACGGGCGATCACCCGCGCATGCATGGGCGAGAGGTCCTGCGCCTCGTCCACCACGATGTGCCCGAACCCCTCGGGCCGCTCGATCAACCCGGCGATCTCGTCCAGCAGCACCAGATCGGCCGCCGACCACCGCACGGACCGCCACGACCGCGCCGGCCGGCCCCACACCAGCGCCCGCCGCTCCTCCTCCGACAGCAGCCCGCCCCCCGCGGCCCGCTCCAACTCCCCCGCGTCACCGAGCAATCCGTGGAGCACCTCCTCCGCCCGCACCCGAGGCCACACCGCGTCCACGAACGCGCTCACGCACCGCGCCCGTTCCACCCGCCGCACCCACGCCGCCGGCACGGCCCCGGCCCGCCGCTCCGCCAGCTCCCGTACGTACCGCACGACCCGGCTGCGTACCCGCTCGCGCCCCACCTCGTAGGGCGGCTCCTCGGCGAGCACGTCTTCGACGACGGACACGAGGACCTCGGCGGGCACCCGCCACCGGTACGAGCCGTCGGGCACGGCGAGCGCCTCGCGCACCCCGTCCGCCGACACCCGCGCGTACAGTCCGCGCCGCAGCACCTCGGCCATCCGCACGTCGTGCTTGAGCGCCTCGGCGTCCGCCGTGTCCCTCCCCCGCGCCTCCCCCAGACCCACCAGCTCCTCGACGGTGGACTGCCGCACGCCCGCCTCCCCCAGCGCCGGCAGCACGGCGGAGATGTACGAGAGGAAGGCTCGGTTGGGCCCGAGCACGAGCAGCCCCGACCGCTGCACACGCTGCGGAAACGTGTAGAGCAGATACGCGGCACGGTGCAGGCCCACCGCGGTCTTCCCGGTGCCGGGCGCCCCCTGCACGCACAAGGAGACGCCCGCGTCCTCCCGTACGAGATCGTCCTGCTCGGGCTGGATGGTCGCGGCGATGTCCCGCATGGGCCCGACCCGGGGCCGCTCGATCTCCCCGGCCAGAATCCGGCTGGCGCTCAGCTGCCGGCCCGTGCCGAGCAACTCGTCCTCGAACCCGCTCAAGTCACCGGATTCCCCCACGCTCCCGGGCGCCCACCCGAACCGCCGCCGCGTGTCCACACCCTGTGGATCCTTGCCGCTCGCCTGGTAGAAGGCGCGGGAGACGGGCGCCCGCCAGTCCACGACGAGCGGCGGCGCGGCCGCGTCCTCACTGATCCGCAAGCGCCCGACGTGGTAGCTCTGCCCGGCGTGCTCGCCACCCGCGGCGCCGAAATCGAGCCGCCCGAAGAACAGCGGCGCCCGCGGCAACTCCTTGAGCCCCTTGGCCTGACTCCGCAGCTCGTACCCGAGCACCTCGGCGTCGGCCCCGGAGGCGGAGGCGTTCTCCCCGATGACGACCTGCCGGTCGGCGCTCTCGATCATGGCGCCCAGAGCGGCCCGGCACCGCTCGTGATACCGCCGCTCGACGGACAGGGGTTCGGAGGGGTCGAGAGAATCCATCCCCCCACGCTAACGCAACCGAGTCAAAAACTTAACTCGGTTACGTTTCAGCGTCCGGGCGGTCTAGTCGCTCCGAACGGCCCCCACTCCCCGCTCCAACTGCCGGAACCCCACCTCGGCCGCGCGCACCGCACCCTCGGCCACGTCATCGGCCGACTCCCCGCCGACCACCCGCCGCACGTTCTCCTGCGCCAGAATCCGCTGCACCGCCACCACCTGCCCCGCCGCGAGCCGCGCCTCGACCCCGCCCCAGCCCTCCCTCACCAGCGCCTCGGCCAGGGCCAGCTCCGACCGCTCCTGATACCCCGCGAGCCGCGCCACGAGCGCCGGCGTCCCGTAGAGCAGCCGCAGATACGCGAGCACCGCCGGATGATCACAGACCCCGGTCACCGGATCCCGCCGCGCGACCCCGTCCAGAAAGTGCCGTCGCAAGGCCCCCACGACGGACTCCCCGTCCGCCCGCCCGGCCACCACCCGCGCCGCCTCGTCCTCGTGATCCGCGAACCGGTGGAGAACGAGATCCTCCTTGGACGCGAAATACCGGAACACGGTCGGCTTGGACACCCCCGCCGCCTCGGCGACCTCGGCCACGGACACCTTCTCGTACCCCTTCTCGAGAAAGAGCCGCACAGCACTCTCGGACAACACCTCCCGAGTCCGCTGCTTCTTCCGCTCACGGAGACCGGGTTCACGGCCCGCGGAGGCCGAGGGGGACGAGGTACTGGAAGGGGTGGGGTCGCTCATGATGCGGCAGCGTAGCCGCGGCACCACCGGCCCAGCGCGGCGGCGACGACCGGCACGCTGGGCACGGAGTCGAGCCCGAGCGGCACAGCGCCCCGGTCCAGCACTTCCCGCAGCCGCACCGCGTCCCGCAACAGCCCGACCGGATCCGCCGCACCGCCGCGCAGCGCCAGCGCGACCCGGACGATGTCCGTGAACACCGACTGCGCCCGCTTGAAGCCCAGCAGCAGCGGCAGGTCCCGGCCCCACCCGCGCGCCCCGCCCGGCCGGACCCCGGAGACGGCCGCGGACCACAGCCGGGCCACCGTCCGCTCCTGCCAGGCCGGGTACCGCATGAGGTGCAGATGGGTGGCCAGGTCGTAGAGCGGATCTCCGACCATGGCCAACTCCCAGTCGATCACCCAGAGTTCCTGCCGCGCGTCGACGATCAGGTTCTCCCGGTGCAGGTCCCCGTGGACCAGGCAGAAGGGCCGCTCGCCGAGGCCGGACACGAAGCGGCGCAACCGCGCCGTGGCACCGTCGTCGACCCCGAGATCGCGGAACAGGCCGCCGACCTCGTCCGCGTGCGCCGCTTGGACGTGCTCCTCCATGTAGGAGATCAGGCCCTCGAGGAAGGCCGCGCTGTCGCCGTCGGCCACCGCTTCGGGGGCGGGGCCGCGGCGGGGCAGGCGCACGGAGCGGGGCCGGATGGAGGCCAGTTCCCGGAACACGTCGACCATCTGCACCACCAGATGGCCGGGCACGGCCGCATCCGCCGGATGCAACTGTCCCAGCGTCGCTCCCTCGATGAAGCGCTGCAGTCCCTTCCCGTCCACCTCGATCAGCTCGGGAACCCGGCGCACCCGCCGGTGCAGCGCCCGTACGACGTCCTCCTCCGACACGAAGGACCGGCGGTCGAACCGCACGAGACCCGGGCGCGCGGCCCGGCTCTTCCAACGGCCCGGCGGCGCACCGCGCCTGCCGGCGCACCCGGCGCCCAGGGGGATCACGTACGTCTCGTGGTGGTGGCCGGCCAGCGGCCCCTCGATCGCCGAGACGTCGCCGCAGAGTTCGACGGCCGACCGCCAGGCAGCGCTCGTCCTGTCGTCCGAATAGCCCCGCATGAGAGCCCAGCATCGGCTCCGCACCTCGCTCCCGCAACGGTGCCCCGGACTCCGCTAGGCGTGCGCCGGCCTCCGCCCGTGCTGCTCGCGGTGCCAGGCGCGCAGCGCCTCGTCCGCCCGTGCCCGGTCCAGGGGCTTGCCGGCGCCGAGGTCCAGCGGCTTCCACGCCCGTTCCATCGCCCGCAGGACCCGGTCCGCGGCCGCGGCGAACTCGGCGTCGGACGGCGTCTCCCCCAGGCCGATCGCGGCCCGCATGACGTCGGGGAACACGGACTGCACGTACTCGAAGTCCACGTAGTGCGCCAGGTCGGTGTCCATGCCGGCGGTCATGGCCTCGTGCCCGTTCGCCCGCATGGCCTGCGCCCACAGGTCGGTCATCCTGCGGCGCTCGGCGTCGTCGTAGTCCATGCGCACCAGGTGGGTCGCCAGGTCGTGCAGCGGGTCGCCGTACAGGGCGAGTTCCCAGTCGATGACGCAGAGCCGCTCCCGGCCGCCGGGCGCCCGGCCCACCACGACGTTGCCCCGGTGCACGTCCGTGTGGAGGACCGCGTACGGGCGGTCGGTCAGCCGGTCGGGGAGCCGGGTCATGAAACGCTCGATCGCGTCGTCCGGCACGCCCACGGCGCGGAAGAGGCCGCCGAAGCGCTGCTCGTTCACCCGGTGCACCTTGTCGTCGGCGAACTTCGCGAGCCAGCCCAGGAACTGGCGGCTGTCGCCGGGTTGTGGCCAGTACGCCTCGGGCGGGGAGGGCATCCGCTCGACCGGCACGGACGCCAGCCGGGCGAAGAAGCCCGCGAAGTGGCGCAGGCGGTCCTCGCCGACCGGACCCTCGGGCACCAGTTCCGACAGGGGCTCACCCGTCAGATACGAGTGCAGAGACCATTCTCCGAAATCGGCCAGACACCGCGGCACCTCGCCCACCGTCGCGCCGACCGCCCGCAGCACATCGGCCTCCCGGTGCCACAGCCGCGGTACGACCTCCACCGTCCGGACCGGGACGCGGAACTTGCCGCGGACACCGAGCGCCCGCACCCCCACACCCAGCAGCAGGGCCAGGGGCACGCCGAGCGGAAGGACCAGGTTGGTGTTGTGATACCCCGTCACCACGTCGCCGCCCGGGGCACGGCGTCGCGCCTCCGCGAGCTTGCGGATCAGCGCCTGATGCGCTCTGCGAGGCAGAGGTGACGACATGAGCGCTCAGAGTAGCGGCTGGGACACGTGATCTCACGGCGTGTCACCATCTGGACAGCTCATTCCTGAGGTTGTGCGACGTGTTCCCACACCCGGTCGAACAGCAGCTGCTCCGAGTCCACCATCGCCTCGTCCCGGGCGCCCCGGCCCTTCTCGAACGTCAGCATGGGTGTCTCCGCGCCCTCGACGTCACGCAGCATGACCGGCTCCGCGTACCCGTCGACGTCCCGCAGGAAGCTGCCCGGGATGTAGTGCCCGAACAGCACCTCCCGCCGGTTCAGGAGATACACCTTGCGGGTCGGGGTGCCGCGCAGGGTGCGGAACTCCAGGCTCACGTCGATGCCGAGCTCCTTGTGCATCCGCGCGAGGATGCCCGTCAGGATCGTGCGCTGGTTGGCGCTCTGCGCCTTGTTCCGCCGGTCCATGGCGTCGTCGAGCTTCTGGTCGTGACCCCAGCCCTTCTCGGGCGCCGGATAGTCGAGCCGGTCCTCGACCCGGGGCAGCAGCACCCGGACCCGCACCGACTCCGGCCGCTTGTGCTTCGCGTACAGGGCGCCCATCAGCTGTCCGAAGGCGAACATCATCGTCTCGGAGGTCAGGCTGACCACGTCCAGCTCCACATGCGGAGCCTCGAACGCCACTTCCAGCCGGGGCCCGAGGATGCTCCGCGCGGACAGTGTCACGTCCCGGGCCGGCTCCGCCCGCGCGGTCGGCGCCACCTCCGGCGGACTGCCTCGGCCGACCGCCGTGAGCAGGCCTTCTCCCTCGAGGATCTTCAGCGCCTGGCGCACCGCGCTGCGCTGCACCCCGAACGTCTCGACCAGCTCGGCCTGCGTCGGGAGCCGGCTGCCTCGTGCCAGCTCTCCGGACGAGATCCGTGCGCGCAGCCGGTCTGCGATGTCCGCCGCCGAGGGCCGCTCGGTGGTGGTCTCGCGCGTCCCGCCGTCCATGCGACACACCCCCTTCCACCGAACCAAGTCCTCACAACTCTACGCCAGTTGGCAGCCAACTCTCCCGGACGTGCACGAGGACGGACGATGAGGGCAGGTCAGGGGCCGGACAGCGGTCTCAGCCGAGAGCGCGCACCGCGGTCAGGACCGGTTCGAGATCCGTGACCAGGTGGCGGGCGCCCGCCTCGCGCAGGGCCGCCGCCTTGGTGGCGTTACGGGCGTAGCCGAGGAAGGAGACCCCGGCGGCGCTCGCGGCAGCGCAGTCGCTGGCCGCGTCACCGACCATCAGCGTGCTCGCCGGATCGGCCCCCATCGCGTTCAGCGCGCGCTGCAGCGACCACGGATCGGGCTTCAGGCGGGTCAGTTCGCTCGCCTCGCGCCCGTAGATGTGCGGCTCGAAGCAGCCGGACAGGCCGCGGTCGTGTACGTACCGGCGTGCCGCCTCCGCCGAGTTGTTCGTGGTGATCGCCAGGCGGACGCCCACCGCGCACCAGGTGCGGATGAGCGGGTCCGCGTAGGGGGTGGGCCAGGCGGTGGGGACCGCGCGGAGTTCCTGGGCGGTCAGGCTCTGTTCCAGGGCCATGACCAGGTCGGTCCGCGGCTTGTCGCGGGCGAGGCGGGCCAGCGTGCCGTGCGGGTCGCGCAGCTCCCGCTCCTCCTCCGTGAGCATCTCGCCGAGCCCCTGCGACTCCAGCCAGCGCTCCTGCAACTCGGCTATCCCGAGGGCGGGGCGGCCCGCGAACAGCCGGCAGATGGGTCCGTCGAAGTCGAGGAGCACGACGCGCGTGCCCCTGAGCAGTCCGATCAGTTCGGGATCGATCATCTCCCGCTGCGATTGCGTCTCTTCAGCCACAGGAACAGTCTGCTGCGTCGTATCTGAAGTCACTAGGTGAGTGTCAGGTCCGACGTGATGGTTTCCCAGAGGGCGTCGAACCACTTCTGGGACTCCTCGACGAAGGCGCGGTCGCGGTGGCCGGCGCGGTGCTCGAAGGAGAAGAGGAGGGCCTGGGTGCCGGTGGCGGCGTACATCTCCAGGGTTGTGCCGCTGTCGATCTCCTCCTCGCGGCGCTGGACCATGTAGTACGAGAGGAGGGCCTCCTCCTCGTTGAGCAGGTAGAGCTTGACGGGCGGGGTGAACGGCAGCGCGCGGAAGGTGACCTTCACGTCGATGCCGTGGGAGGAGCGCAGGGAGCGGAGGTTGTGCCGCAGGACCTGGCCCTGCGCGTTGCGGGTGGCCAGCCAGCGCCGGTGGACGGGGTCCTCGCCGTCGCCCTGGCCCGAGTCGGCGACCGGGACGGGGAAGGCCAGGTCGATGTCGCGGCTGGGCAGCAGGATGCGTACGTCGATGGACTCGGGTCGCATGCGCCCCTCGTGGATCAGCCGGAGCGGCTCACCGAGGGCCAGCATCAGGGTCTCGGAGGTCATGCAGACGGCGTCGATGCGGACCCGGGGCGCCTGGAAGGCGTCGACCAGGCGCGGGGAGAGCGCGACCATCGTGGGCTGCGGTTCGTCACCGGCCGGGGTGGAGGGCGCGATGCGGGGCGGGCTGCCCTTGCTGCGGTTGGCCAGGAGTCCGTCGGCCTCCAGGAGTTGGAGCGCCTGACGGACCGTGCCGCGCTCCACGTCGAACTGCCCGGCGAGCGTGGCCTGGGTCGGCAGCCGGTCGCCCGCCTTGAGGACGCCCGCCCTGATCCGCTCGCGCAGCTCGTCGGCGATCTCCTGCGCTCCGGGCCGTCTGCCGCCCCCGTTCAGGGCCGCCCCGGCGCCCGTACCCGCCGCGGCCTGCGTGCCTGCACTACCAGCCATGTCCGCCACGCTCTCCTGAGTCACAACCAAACGCTACAACTTCCACGGATTTGGTGGGAGTTGTTGGAACCTTGTTTATCCACAGCGACCAAGCGGGGACAACTACGGTGTAGTTGGTTGCCAACTTGGCGCAAGGTGGCCGTGGCTGGCAGTTACCTGGACCAACCCTCCCGCACCACGTTCGTCGTACCCAAGGAGGTAAGAGCCATGCCCTTCCTGAGCCTCCTCTCCGCGGTGTTCGTGATCACCTTCGAACAGCTCGTCCAGTGGCACTACGGTCCGGCCGGAATCGCGGGCCTGTTGCTCCTGACGATCGGTCTCAAGGCCCGGAACGCCACGTGCAGCTCCATCGGGGCGGCCCTGCTCGCGATCATGGTCGCGGGCCCCGCCCTCCACTGAGCCTCAACTTCCCGCCATCTTTGGGGAGTTGACGTGAAGGTGGTTATGACTCGGAACACAGCGGAGATAAGTACCAATGAGTTGGTGACCAACTTGGCCGACATGGTCGGCCCGCCTCGCAGGTTGGCGTCAGTCACAGAGGTTGGTCCGCGTCACCGCCCGAAGGAGGTCAAGACCATGCCGCTCTTCGCCATCGTCGTCGCCGCGCTCGCCATCGGCTTCGAACAGCTCATCCAGTGGAAGTACGGGCCGATGGGCATCATCGCCTTCATCGCGCTCTCCGTCGGCCTCAAGGCCAAGAACACCGTGATCAGCGGCATCGGGGCGGTCGTCCTCGTCATGCTGCTGGCCCAGAGCGGCTGACCGGGCTCCCTTCCGGAGGGGAGCCGGGAGCCCGGTCGGTCTTCAACAGATCGGCAGTTCAGCAGCAGGCACAGCGCAGCACCGCACCGCTCAGCGCAGCCCCGCGGTTCAGAACATGTCGGGGCACCACGGGCGCCGCGACGTACGCAACAGGGCGTCGGCAACGGCGGCGGCGCCCGCCTCCTCCTCGACCACCCGGCCCAGGGCGGCGAGCCGCACCGCGGACACCTCGCCCAGCCACAGCGCCCCCAACTCCGCGACGCCGAGCGTGAGCTGGGGTGCCGCGGCGCTCGGCACGCACGTCGCACCGTCGGGCGCCGCATCCCACGCGAACCGTCCCCCGGCGAGCCCCGCCTCGTCCCGCACCTCGATGACCAGCGCCCCGCTCGTCCCGTACGACCGCGCCTCCAGGGCCGCCGCGACGTCCAGGAGCCGCACCCACATCGCGTCCGACTGCCGCACGATCCGGGCCGCCCGGGGGTCGGGCAGCAGGTCGGGCAGCAGATCGTCGGGGGCGCGCAGGCCGCTCCGCACGACCGTCACCCAGTCGATCGCGCAGACGTAGTGCCACAGCGCGCGCTCGGCGGCCGGCGTCTCCCCGAACAGGTCGAGCACCGTCGCCGTGCACACCGGCTGCACCGCGTCGCTGAACTTCCCCTCGATCCGGTACCGGAGCAGGCCCTCGACCTCACCGCGCGCCGAGCGGTACAGGGCGAAGAACGGCTCCGTCCACGGCTCCTCGGGGGCCGCCGCGAGGCCCGTGTCACGGTCCCACCAGGACGGCTCACGGGAGACCATGCCGGCGACCCGGGTACGGAGCCGGTCGTGCAGCCCCGGGCCCTCCTTGCGGTACTCGGCCGCGTCGACCAGTTCGATCGTGGCGCCGTCCTCGGGGGCCGACCAGCGCGGGCCGAGGCCGGTGCGGGGGACGTCGATCTCCCAGGTCGTCGCGGTGGTGGCGGGGCCGAAGCCGTAGCGGCCGTAGATCGGGTACTCGGCGGCGATCAGGGTCGCCGCGACGTCCCCGCGCTCCTTCGCCTCGGCGAGGTCGTCCGCCATCATGCGGGTGAGCAGGCCGCGGCGGCGGTGCGTGGGGGTGACCGTGACGTTCGTGATCGCGTCCGTCGGGACGGTGGCTCCGCCCGGGACCGTCAGGGTCTGGGCGAAGGAGCGGAACGTGGCGACGGCTCGGCCCGTGTCCGTGAACGCGCCGCGGACGCGGGAGAGGTCGAACTGGGCTCGGCGGCGGTCGACGGTTTCGTCGGAGACGGTGGGAGAGCGGACGAAGCCCGTGTTGAGCGCGCGGCTCCAGGTCCGGACTTCTTCCGGGGTGATCGGGCGGACGGTTTCGGCGGGGCCGGGGCGGGTCGTCATGGGGTCACGCTAGGTCGGCCCCGCGCCGGTGTCGCCCCGATTTTGTCCCCGCCGCAGCTCCGCCTCTTTGTCGCCGGGTGCCGCTCCGGTGGGGGCTGGTCGCGCAGTTCCCCGCGCCCCTGGAGATGCGCACTTCGTGCGCCATCTCCATCGGGCGGTCACCTGTCGGG
>NZ_JBHYTK010000088.1:0-33262 GCF_042749255.1 Streptomyces sp. NPDC059524
GCCCACTTCGCCGGTCTCGTCGCGGCCGGGCTGCACCCCAACCCGGTCCCCTACGCCGACGTCGTCACCTCCACGACCCACAAGACCCTCGGCGGTCCCCGCGGCGGCATCATCCTCGCCCGCGACAAGGACCTGGCGAAGAAGCTCAACTCCGCGGTGTTTCCCGGGTTCCAGGGCGGCCCGCTGGAGCATGTGATCGCGGCGAAAGCGGTCTCGTTCAAGGTCGCGGGGAGCGAGGAGTTCAAGGAGCGGCAGGAACGCACACTGGAAGGCGCTCGTCTTCTCGCCGAGCGTCTGACCTCGGAGGACGCCCGCAAGTACGGGGTGAACGTGCTCTCCGGCGGCACCGACGTCCACCTGGTCCTGGTCGACCTGCGCGAGTCCGACCTGGACGGGCAGCAGGCCGAGGACCGCCTCCACGAGGTCGGCATCACGGTCAACCGGAACGCCGTTCCGAACGACCCGCGCCCGCCGATGGTCACCTCGGGTCTGCGCATCGGTACGCCGGCGCTGGCCACGCGCGGTTTCGACGCCGACGACTTCCGTGAGGTCGCCGACGTGATCGCCGAGGCCCTCAAGCCGTCCTACGACGCCACCGCGCTCAAGGCCCGCGTCACCGCGCTCGCCGACAAGCACCCGCTGTACCCCGGCCTGTAGAGACCGGGCGGTGACGTCCAGCACGAGCTTGCCGCGGACATGGAGACCACCGGCGTCCCGTTCAGCCGCGCGACGGCCGGGCGGATCAGGCGGGCCGTCTCGTGCGCGGCCTCCAGCCACACCCGGCGCAGCCCGAGGTCCTGGAACGTCAGCCGCATCAGCCGGCGGATGGACGCCTCGGGCCGGTCCGTGAACGACTCGGCCAGTTCGGCCACCGGGGCGGACGTGTCGCCCGCCGTGATCATGACGTCGGCGCAACACGACGAAATCCGCAGCAGCGCGGCGTCGTCGAGGGTGGGGCGGGGCATGAACGCACCCCGTCTCCCGTAGTGGCAGAAGCTGCCACTACGGGGACCGGGCTCACAGGCGACCGGAGACGGTCAGTACAGGGGGCCGCCGCCGAAGGCCGCGCGGTGCGAGGCGGCCCGGCGGCCGTCCGGCTCCGTGACCTCGTACTCCTCGGCGAGTTCGGCCACGACGAAGGTGTGGCCGCTGCGCTCGGGCAGGCGGGGGTCGTCCGTGAGGCGGGCGATGACCGCGCCCACGAACTCGGGGGACTCCGCGTCGGCCAGCTTGAACCCGGCGACCTCCTCCACCCCGGCCTCGACCAGGCCGTCCGTGCGGACGAGGCCCGGCCACAGCGACACCGCCGAGACGCCCGCGGAGGCCAGCTCGTGGCCCATGTCGGCGGCCATCTTGTCCAGGCCCGCCTTGGAGATCCCGTAGAGCACCGAGTGCAGCGGGGCGCGGGCGCCGAACGAGGAGATGTTGACGATGAGTCCGCTGCCCCGCTCCACCATGTGCCGGGCCGCGTGCACGGCGGCGACGTAGTGGGCGCGCAGGCCGACGCCGATCAGCGGCTCCCAGTCGGCGACGGGCCGGGTCCAGAACGGGTCCTCGAAGCCGGCCATGTCGTCGGGCGCGGCCCACACGTTGTTGACCAGCAGGTCGAGCCGGCCCCGGTCGGCGGTGATCCGTGCGATCAGCGCCTCGATCTGGGCGTCGTCCCGGTGGTCGCAGCGCAGGCCGACGCCCTCGCCGCCGGCCTCGGTGACCCGGCGCGCGGTCTCCGCCTGCGGGCTGCCGGGGCCCGGCTCGCCGCGGCCGGTGACGTACACGGTCCAGCCCCGCGCGCCGAGCGCGGCGGCGATGCCCCGGCCGACACCCTTTCCGGTGCCCGTGACCAGCGCGACGCGTGGTGTGGAGGTGTCGCTCACAGCAGTCCCTTCTCGTCGACGACGTACCCCTCGGGCAGCGGGCGGGTCAGCGACCAGAGGCTGCGGAAGTGGTGCCTGGCCAGCCGCCAGGCCCCGTCCTCCACGACGTACCGGTCGTCGTACTCGCCGCACAGCACCCGCTCCGTGCGGTCCACGAGGTTCAGCTGCCGGAACCGCAGGGTCCAGCGGCCGGTCGCCTCGGTGGGGGAGCGGAAGGTGATCTCCGGGTGCACGCCGTGGTGCATGTCCAGGACCCGGTGGCCCTGTTCGTCGCGGGCCAGCGCGATCTGCCGGAAGAGGTCGACCAGTTGGTCCACGGTCGCGAAAGCGCCCAGCTCGCCGTAGTCGATGTCGGCGCCCTCGCGGACGAAGCAGGCGCGGAACCCCTCGGGGTCCTTGTGGTCGCAGGCCCGCAGATAGCGGTACTTGAGCTCCTCGATCTCCTGCCGCGCCTCGATGCGCGCGACGCGCTCGGCGAGGCCGGCGGTGGACTCGGACGACATGGCCGGGCTCCTCGGGGTGAGTTGTGGTGCGGCGACGGTAGGCAGCGGGACCGAGCGCGGGCCATGTCCGCTCCCGGTCAGCGGGAGCCGTCCGAAAAGCGACGCAGGGCCGCAACGAAATCCGTAGGCATCGATGATCAACTCGACGGAACGAGCGTCGAACCGGCATCAGTTTGCGCGAAAGCGCAGAACTGGCCTTGTGCTACTCACCGGTCATGGGCATGATCCGGCTCACGTCGCGGCCGAGAACGGCCGAGAACGGCCGACAACGGCCACGGACGTCTAGGAGAGGCGCAACCGGTGCACAACGGGGCCAGCAACAAAAACGGGTTGAGAACAGGGAGTCTGGGGACGTTCGACTCGATCGTCCTCGCGATCGCGGGCTGCGGACCCGCCTACACCGCGATGGCCATGGCCCCCGCGCTGATCGCCGCCGTGGGCTTCGCCGCCCCGGCCGTGCTGCTGTACTGCGCCGTGCCCACCCTCGGCATCGCGCTCGCGTTCCGGCACCTCGGCCGCCTGGACGTGAACTCCGGCGCCACGTACTCGTGGGTGGCGCGCACCCTCCACCCGTTCCTCGGCTTCCTCTGCGGCTGGGCCGTGGTCGTCGCGACGACCGTCTTCATGATCTCCTCCACCCAGCCCGCGGGCGCGGCCACGCTGTCCCTGTTCGGCGAGGACCTGGCCCGCGACGAGGGTCTGGCCACCGGCGTCGGCCTCGGCTGGTTCCTGCTGATCGCGGCCCTCGTCGCGTTCGGCACCCGGCTCGGCGCACGGGCCCGCGCCGTCGCCGTCGGCGGCCAGCTGCTCCTGCTCGTCGTCGTGGCCGTCGCCGCGCTGACCCGGAGCAAGCACGCCTCGTCCTTCTCCTTCTCCTGGCTCGGCTTCGGGCACTTCGACGCCGCCCACAGCTTCACCGCGGGCGCGCTCATCGCCGGCGCCCTGTACTGGGGCTGGGACGTGACGGCCAACCTCAGCGAGGAGACCCGGCGCGGCCGCGGCGGCGCCGGACGCGGCGGACTGATCGGCCTGCTCGTCACCGCCGCCACCTTCCTCCTCGTGGCGATCAGCGCGAACGTCCTGCTCGGCCCCGCCGCGGGCGCCGACAGCGCCGGCTTCCTCACCGCGTTCGGCGACGCGGCCCTGCCCGGCGTGGGCGGCGACCTGCTCGTCCTCGCCCTGCTGCTGTCCACCGTCGCGACCCTGGAGACGACACTCCTCCAGGCCACCCGCACCCTGTTCGCCATGGGCCGCGACCGCACCGTCCCGTCCTTCCTCGGCCGCATCCACCCCGAGCGGCAGACACCGATGATGTCGACGCTGCTCGTCGCCGCGCTCTCCGTCCTCGTCCTCGGCCTGATCGCCGTACTGGGCACCGGATTCGGGATCCTCGAGGACGCGCTCGTCGGCATCGGCCTGCTGATCACCTTCTACTACGCGCTCGCCGGCATCGCCGTCGTCGTCGCCTACCGCCGGGAACTGCTGCGCTCGCCCGGCAAACTGCTGCTGCTCGGCCTCTGGCCGCTGGCCGGCGCCCTGTTCAACGTCTGGATCTTCGCCGTGTCGATCCCGGACATGAACACCGCCCAACTGGCCATCGGACTCGGATCGCTGGCCCTCGGGCTGATCCCGGTGACCGTCGCCCGGGTCCAGGGCGGCCGCTCGTACTTCCGTCCGCGGCCGCTGAACCCGCGGGACGTCCAGGCCGCCGAGGAGGCCCTCGAGGGTGCGGAGCCGGTCACGGCCGCCGCCGGAGGCCGCAGGGACGGCGTCCTCACCGACTTCTGAACCGTCCCGTTCGCACGCATCGCATCCAGGGGGATCTCGTCATGGCAGGGTGGCTGCGCCGCGAGCGGCACACACCGGACTACGACCCGGCGTTCGGCGACCGGGCACTGGCCGAGGGCCGGCAGGACATGCTGCTCGGCCGGTGGGAGGGCGCGCGGGACCTGCTGGCCCGCACGCCCGGCGACTGGGACCGGCGCTCCCACCGCATCCGGCTGCTCGCCGACGCGGCGGCCGGCCGGCGCACCGTCGACCTCTGGCAGGCCTCGGAGCCGCACAACCCGGACGCTGCCGTGCTGCGGGCCGAGACCGAGGTGATGCGGATGTTCGCCGCCGCGCGCGCCGGGGAGGACCCGGGCGCCGAACGGCTGGACAGCGCCGCCTGGCTCTGCCACCGGGCCGCGGCCCTCGCCCCCGCCGACCCCTACCCCTGGGTCTCGCTGGTCGCGCTGGGCCGGCTGTACCCGGGCGGCCACCCCGACATGCACGCCTGGTGGAAGGAGCTGCTCGCCCGGGACCCGTACCACCGCGAAGGCCACCACCAGGCCCTGCGGTTCCTGTCGGCGCGCTGGCACGGCTCCTACGGGCAGGCCCTCAACTTCGCCTGGGACGCCGCCGCCTACGCCCCCGACGGATCCCCGCTCGCCGTCCTCACACAGGTGGCCCGCGCCGAGCACTACCGGCACCGGGTCGCCGAGGAGGGCCGCGGTTCGCTCGGCCTGAGCCACCACTGGAGCGACGAACAGGCGCGCCGCGACCTGACCACCGCGCTCGACAAGTGGATCACCCACCGGATCCCCGGCGCCCAGGACGTCGCCGATCTCAACCACCTGGCCCACGGCCTGACCAAGGCCGGCCTCACCGAACGCCTCGGCGAGGTCTTCCGGCTGCTCGACAACCGCGCCACCGACGTCCCCTGGTCCTACACGGGCGACCCCGAGGAGCAGTACACCCGCTGGCGCGACCAGACGCTCCCGCGCTGAGTCCGGCTGAGCGAACACGCCTTAGGATCGGCGGGTGTTCGAGTACCACGGCTGGATCACGGTCCGCGAGAGCGCGGGCGAGGACGACGACGCGGACCGGCTGCGCCGGACCGTCGACGCACTCCGCACCCGCGTCGCCGCGCTCGACAGTCCTTACCTGCTCGACCTGAGGTGGATGAACGGCGAGCCGTTCCTCCACCTCGGCGGCCACTCCAACCACCGCTCACCGCCGGACGTCGTCGCCTTCTTCCGGCACGTGGGGCGGGTCGCTCCCGGGTCCTACGGACTCCTGCACGTGCTCGACGACGAGGACCCCGGGCACGCGAACGAGGTCCGGGTGTTCCGGCTCGTCCGCGGCGCGGTCACCGCACACACGGAGCCACTGCTGTCCCCGTGCGTCCCGACGCTGGAGGACCCCGTCACGCGCTGAGGCGTCCGTCGGTCCGCTGCGGCACCCCCCACGGGTTGTCGTCGCGCAGCGCCGGCGGCAGCAGGTCCCGCGGCCACGCCTGGTGGGCCACGAGGCAGGCGCCGACCAGGCCGCCGCGCGGGGGATGTGCTAGAGCACGAACCCGTGGGGGAACGGGTCGCTCGGGTCGAGCAGGTAGTTCGCGGTGGCGGTGATCCAGGCCCGCCCGGAGAACTCGGGGACGACCCCGGGCAGTCCGCCGACCTCGGCGGTCTCCAGGAGCCGGCCGGTGAACCGCGTACCGATGAACGACTCGTTCACGAACGCGGTGTCCAGCGGGAGTTCGCCGCGCGCGTGCAGCTGGGCCATGCGCGCCGACGTGCCGGTGCCGCAGGGGGAGCGGTCGAACCAGCCCGGGTGGATCGCCATCGCGTTGCGCGAGTGCCGCGCGTCCGAGCCCGGGGCCAGGAACTGCACGTGCTTGCAGCCGCCGATGAGCGGGTCCGCCGGATGCACGGGGCGGTTCCGCTCGTTGATCGTCTTCATGACCGCCAGACCGGCGGCGAGGATCTCGTCCTTGCGGGACCGGTCGAACGGCAGCCCCAGCCGGTCGAGTTCGGCGATCGCGTAGAAGTTGCCGCCGTACGCCATGTCGTAGCGGACCTCGCCGAGGCCGGGCACCTTGACGGCCGCGTCGAGTTCGAGCGCGAACGAGTCCACGTTGCGCAGGGTCACCTTCTCGGCGCGGCCGTCCCGCACCGTGACCCGGGCCTCGACGAGCCCGGCGGGCGTGTCCAGACGGACCCGGGTCTCCGGCTCGGTGACCTCGACCATGCCCGTCTCGACGAGGACGGTGGCCACGCCGATCGTGCCGTGGCCGCACATCGGCAGGAACCCGCTGACCTCGATGTAGAGCACGCCCCAGTCGGCGTCCGGCCGGGTCGGCGGCTGGAGGATCGCGCCGCTCATCGCGGAGTGCCCGCGCGGCTCGTCGACCAGGAACCGGCGCAGCCCGTCCAGGTGCTCCATCGCGTACCGGCGGCGCTCGGCCATCGTGGCGCCCGGGATCGGGCCCACCCCGCCGGTGACGACGCGGGTGGGCATGCCCTCGGTGTGCGAGTCGACGGCACTGAGCGTGCGGACCGACCTCATCGGGCGGACCCCGCTTCCAGCGCGGCGATCGCACGGGCCATGTCGGCCTCGACCTGCTCGCGCATCCGGGCGGTGAGCGGGCCGCGCGGCGGACGGCACGGGCCGCCGTACCGGCCGACCTGCTCCATGCCCAGCTTGATGGCCTGCACGAACTCGGTGCGCGAGTCCCAGCGGAACGCGGCGACCAGCGGCTCGTACAGGGCGCGGGCCTCCTCCAGCTTGCCGGCGGTGGCCAGTTCGTACAGGCGGGCCGACTCGGCGGGGAACACGTTCGGGAAACCGGCGAACCAGCCCGTGGCGCCCATGAGGAGGCTCTCCAGGACGACGTCGTCGGCGCCGCTGATGATCTCCAGGCCGGGCGCCTGCTCCTTGATCTCCAGGACGCGGCGCACGTCGCCGGAGAACTCCTTGACGGCGACCACGTTCTCGATCCGCGCGATCTCCGCGACCAGGTCAGGGGTCAGGTCGACCTTGGTGTCGATCGGGTTGTTGTAGATCATGACGGGCAGGCCGACGGAGGCGACCGCCTCGAAGTGGGCGAGGACCTCGCCCCGGTTGGCGCGGTACATGGTCGGCGGCAGACAGAGCAGTCCGTCCGCGCCGTCCTCGGCGGCGATCTCGGCCCAGTGCCTGGCCTGGTGCGAGCCGACGCCGTGCACGCCGACCACCACGACGCCCGTGTCGCCGACCGCCTCCTTCGCGGTCTGTGCCACCTTGCGGCGCTCGGCGTCGGTCAGCGAGGAGTACTCGCCGAGCGAGCCGTTCGGGCCGACGCCGCGGCAGCCATTCTCCACGAGCCAGCGGCAGTGGTCGGCGTACTTGTCGTAGTCCACGGCGAGACCGGCCGGGGCGGAGGCGTCCTCGTAGTAGGGGAGGGCGGTGGCCACGACCACGCCGCCGAGGGACAGGGGCTGCTGCTTCTGGGTGTCGCTCATGAACTCTGCTCCTGTTGACGGGACCTGACGAGAATTCAGATGGCGCAGGGGTGGTTCAGGGGTGGTTCAGGGGTGGTGCGGCTCGGGCGGCGCGGCCAGGTCGCCGAGCCGGATGGGCTGGGCGATCGGACGCCGGTGCGGCGCGGGCGCGGGCAGGCCCTCGACCGGACACTCGGCAGGCGCCCCGGAAAGCCGGGCGTTCAGCTCCGCGACCGTCGGCCCGCAGATCCGGGCCTGACAGGGGCCGAGCCCCGCGCGGGTCTCCAGCTTCGCGACCCGCGCCGAAGCGCTCTGCGGCGCCTCGGCCGCCCGGCACAGGGAGGCGTAGTCGGCGTCCTCGCAGCGGCAGACGACGGTCTCGGGGCGCAGCCACCCGGGCCAGGCCGCGCCGATCGGATGCGCGCGGGCCAGACGCGCGGCGAAGGCGCGCCCCTGGTCCCGGCTGCGCCGCAGCGGCCGCAGCGTGGCCGCCTCCCGATCGCCGCCGGCGGCGAGCCATCCGGCGAGCGCGCCCTCGGCCCGCGCGGCCGGGGCGCCCGCGACACCGGTGATCTCACCGGCCGCGTAGACGCCGGGGACGGTCGTGGCCTGGTCGGCGTCCACCTCCACGAACTCCCCGCCGGTACCGGTGCGCAGGGCGCATCCGGCGGCCACGGGCAGCTCCAGCTGGGGGCTGAAGCCGTGCGTCACGCACGCCGCGTCCACCGCCAGCGTGCGCTCGCTGCCCAAGGCGACCGACCAGTCCGCGCGCAGCCGCGCGGTGACGACCTCCTCGACCCGGCCGTCGCCGCGCGCCTCGACCACGGTGCGCCCGGTGCGGTACGGGACCCGGTGCCGCAGCAACAGAGCGCTGTACTCGGCGAGTTCACCGACCTTGGAGGCCTGCGCGGCGAGCTGCCAGGGCCGCCGCGACCAGCCGCGGGCGACGGTGCCGGGGGTGTTGGCCTCCAGTACTTCGAGGACCCGCGAGCCCGCTTCGAGGAGCGAGGCGGCCACCGGCAGCAGGAACGGCCCGGTGCCCGCGACGACGACCCGGTCGCCGACCACGACCCGCTCACCCTTCGCGAGCGCCTGCGCGGCACCGGCGGTGAACACCCCGGGCAACTCCCAGCCGGGGAAGGGCAGTACACGGTCGTGGGCGCCGACCGCGAGGACCAGGGCGTCGGGGTCCAGGGTCGTGCGGCGACGGCCGCCGGCGTCGGCCGGGCCGCGCAGGACGTGCACGCGCGGCGGGCCGGGCCGCTCCGGGTCCGGGCGTTCGAGGGCCCACACGGAGGTGCCGGACCACCAGGAGCACCGGGGGTGGGCGAGCACCCGGCGGCGGCGCCGGTCGAAGGCCCGCCAGCCGTGGTGCAGCACCTCGGGCCGGGCCGCGTCGTACGCCTCGGGCAGCATCCGGTGGTACTGGCCGCCGGGCCGGTCGCCGGCGTCGATCAGGGTGACCCGGGCGCCGGCGGCCAGGGCGGTCTCGGCGGCGGCGAGTCCCGCGGGGCCCGCCCCGACGACCACGACATGACGGTCCGTCATCGCTCCTCCGTTCCGGGCGCGCCGGGCTTCCCGCGACGGTCCGGGTCACGATCCGGCCCGGGGGCGTTCCGGCTCTGGGTCGTGACGACGTCACCGTCCCGGACCCGGCGGCGGCAGGCCCGTACGTCCCGCTCCTCGCCGACCGTCACCAGACAGTCGAAGCAGACGCCGATCCCGCAGAACACGCCGCGCGGCGCGCCGGAGCGGCCGGTGCGCCAGGCGAGGCGGCCGGCGGCGAGCAGGACGCCCGCGACGGTCTGCCCGGCGATCCCGTCGACCGGTTCGCCGTCGACGGTGATCCGCAGCGGCCGGTCCCGCCGGCGCACGGCGTCGGACCCGGCACGGACACGTCGGGGGCTCATATCGACTCCTCGGTCAGGGGGTGTGCGCCGGTGCCCAGCACGGCGGGCCGGTCCACGCGGAACGGCGACGCGTCCAGGTCCGCCGGCTCGCCCAGCATCAGATTCCGCAGCAGCCGTCCCGTGCCCACGGACAGACCGATCCCGGCGCCCTCGTGGCCGCCCGCGTGCCACAGGCCGTCGAGGCGCGGATCCGCGCCGATGACCGGGAGATGGTCGGGGACGTAGGGCCGGAAGCCGCCGTACGCGCGCATCACCGGGACCCCGGCCAGCGCCGGGAACAGGCGCAGGGCCTTCGCGGCGACCGCCGACAGGACCTCGGGGCGCAGCCGGTCGTCGAAGCCGACGCGGCGGCGCGAGGAACCGATGAGCACGCTGCCGCCGCGCGTGGACTCCACGACCGCGGAGGTCTGCAGGTCCTCGGCGCTGCTGCCGACCGCGCCCACGTAGTCCGCGTCGTACACCTTGTGGAACACCATCGGCGGCAGCGGGGTCGTCACGAGGACGTCGCCGCGGCGGGGCCGCACGTCCACGGGGGCGCCGAGCCGGGCGGACAGTTCACCGGACCAGGGGCCCGCCGCGTTCACGAACCAGTCGGCCTCCAGCGGGCCGGCCGAGGTGCGGACCCCGGTGATCCGGCCGCCCCGGGACAGCGCGCCGAGCACCTCGCAGCCGGTGCGCAGGGTCGCGCCCGCGGCGAGCGCGTCGCCGAGCAGGGCGGCGGCCGCTCCGGCGGGCTGCACCTGGGCGTCCTCGGGGTAGTGCAGGGCCGCCGTCTGCTCACGGGTCACGTACGGTTCGGCCGCGGCGAGCCGCTCCGCGTCGAGGACGTCGGCGCGGACGCCCGCCGCGCGCTGCCCGGCGGCGAAGCCGGCAAGGCCCTCGGCCCCGGCGGCGGTGGTCGCGACGACGATGCCGCCCTTGGGCTCCCACTCGACGGCGTGCGCCGCGCGCGGCGAGCGTTCGGCGACCTCGGCGAGCACCTGCGGCCACAACGTGCGGGACAGCCGGGCGAGTTCGAGTTCGGGGCCCGGGCCCTTGTCGGACACCAGCACGTTGCCCTCGCCGTGCGAGGTGGTCGCCGCCGCCGCGCCGCCGCGGTCCACGACGACGACCTCGAGCCCGGCCAGAGCCAGCTCGCGAGCGCAGGCGGCGCCGACTATGCCCGCGCCCAGCACCGCCACGCGTGTTCCGTACATCGAACCCTCCGTGTTCGGTAAAGCGAACACTGGGAACGTACGGCGAGGGTTCAGAACGTGTCAACGGTCACGTCGGGCGGATTTCGGACGAGTGTGTGTGGGCCGGTGCGGCGGCGGGAGCGGCCGACGGTGGCCCGGGGGCGGGAGGGGTGTCCGGTGCCGGGTCCGACAGGTGCAGCCGCTGGTCCGCCCGGTACTGCAGCAGCAGCACCGAGTGCACGTCGCCGTCGAGCGCCGTGTAGCTGTGCGGGGACGCGGCGTCGAAGCCGACGTAGTCCCCCGGCCCCAGTTCCACCTCGTGCCCGTCGACCCGCACACCGAGCCGGCCGGTCTGCACGATGGTGTGCTCGGTGCCGACGTGGCCGAGCGACTCCTGGCGGCGCTGGGCGCGAACACGCTGGTCGAAGACCTCGAAGACGGCCTCGCCGGTCTCGATGCGGCGCAGCGGACGCAGGTCGACGCCCTCGCCGCTGAGTACCTCCACCTCCTCGGCGCGGACCACGGTCAGGCCGCCGGGCGGGCGGGCGTCCAGGAGGTCGGAGACGGCCACCTCCAGGACGCGCGAGAGGCTGAACACCGTCTCGATCGTGGGGTTCCCCGTGCCGGACTCCAGCTGCGACAGCGTCGCCTTGCCGATCTTCGATCGCCGCGACAGCTCGGAGATCGACAGTCCCCGCTCGGTCCTGGCCCGTCTCAGATTGGTGGCCAGCATCCCCCGGATCGAGTTCTCGGAGTCACCCACGCCCTTCCCCTTCTCTTCAACCTGCGTTCGATATACCGTACGCCCGCAGTGTGCTTCGTTCGGTCTGTGGGTCAGGATGCGGGGTCAGGCGCGGGGATGTCCATGCGGGCCGTCCTCTTGCCTCTCACCCGCACGTCAGGGGTTAGCGTCCCGGCACCGTTCAGGCACCACGGCCCCGGAGGTCACCCATGTCCGCACCGTCCCTCGGTCGCGAAGTCCACCTGGTCAGCAATCCCGCCGGTCTGCCCGCCCCGGAGCACTTCCGGGTCGCCGAGGCGCCCGTGCCCCGCCCCGGAGCCGGCCAACTCCTCGTACGCAACCGGAAGTTCCTGGTCTTCGCCGGTCTGCGCACCCTGATCTCGCGGGAGGCGGACGGGTTCCAGGTGCCGCCGCTCAAGCCCGGCGAGCCCCTGTTCGGCCCGGCCCTCGGCGAAGTGGTCGCCGTGGGGCCCGGGACCGCGGGCGTACCGGTCGGGACCCTGGTCACGCACCTGCTCGGCTGGCGGGAGTACGCGGTGGTCGACGCGGACGCGGCCCGGGTCGTGCCCGAGGACCATCCCGATCCGGTGGCCCTCCTGTCCACGGCGTCCGCCGCGTACGGGGCCCTGACCCGGCTGACCCGGCTGCGGGCGGGCGAGACGGTCCTGGTGACCGGCGCGGCGGGCGGCGTCGGCTCGCTGGCCGGACAGGTCGCCCGGCTGCTCGGCGCCGGACGGGTCGTCGGCACGACCCGCAGCCCCGGCAAGGCCGAACGGCTGCGGCGGGAACTCGGCTACGACGCCGTGGTGGTACCCGGGGACGGGCCCTTGGCCGAAGCCCTCGCCGAGGCCGCGCCGGACGGCTACGACGTGATCATCGACAACGTCGGGGGCGAACAGCTCACCGCGGCCCTCGAAGCGGCGCGGCCCGGCGCACGGGTCGGCCTGGTCGGCGCCCTGTCGGGCCAGTTCGACCCGGCGCTCGCGGGCGGCACGGCACCGGCGTCGATCGACACGTTCCGGATCGTCAAGCTCGCGGTGACCCTGGCCGGCTACCAGGACGCCGAGCACCCGGGCGTGGAGGAGGAGTGGCGGGAGCGGCTCACCCACTGGCTGCGCACCGGAGAACTCGTCCATCCGCACGTGACGCTGCCGGGCATCGATCGGGCCCCCGGAGCGTTGCAGGAACTGCACCAGGGGCGGCACTTCGGAACCCTGGTGGTCGAGATCTGAACCAGCGGTACCGGGTGACGACGAGGGAGACTTCGGATGCGTATCGGAGACGCGGCGGCCGCCGCCGGCACCACCCCGCGCGCGCTGCGGTTCTACGAGGAACGGGGCCTGCTGCCCGCCCCGCGCCGCACGGCGACCGGCCAGCGGGTCTACGCCGACCGGGACCTGGCCCGGATCCGCGTCATCCGGCACCTGCTCTCCCTCGGCCTGACCGTGCGGGACGTCCGCGCCTGCGCCGACCGCATCGACCTTCTGCTCGCCGACCCCGGCCGCCGCTGCACCGCCCCCGCGCCCGGAGCCGCCCCGGGCGTCGTCCAGCTGCGGATCGACGCGCTCGACGCGGAGATCACCCGACTGACGGCCCTGCGGGACACGCTGACCCGGCAGATCGCGGCCCCGCAGAACGTGGCGTGACGCCGCCTCGCCCCGCGCGGGTCAGCGGAACGGGGTGTCCAGGGTCTGGGCCAGCTGGACCAGGCCGCGGCGGCCCTTCTTGGACTTCGGGTCGCGGGCGGCGTCCAGCGCGTAGCTGAACATCATGGGGACCTTGTTCGCGGGGTAGCCCTCCTCGCGGAGCATCTCGCAGGCCTCCAGGCCGATCAGCTCCGCGATCTCCTCGGCCTCGACCAGGTCGCACTTGCTGACGTACACCGCGATCCGGGCCACGCCCGCCTCCCGCGCCGCCGCCGCGTACGCGCGGGTCTCCGGCAGCGGCCCGTCCTCGGCGGAGACGACGAGGAGGACACCCGCCAACTGGTCGGCGCCGACCGCGAGCCGGGACCGGAAGTCGTCCAGACCGGGGCAGTCGTGCAGGTGGTAGGGGCCGCGCGAGGTGACGAACTGCCCCTCCGGATCGGGCGACGGGCCGAACTCGGCCTCCAGCGCCGCCGGCAGCGCCCCTGCCAGCGTGCTCTTGCCGTGCCCCTGGGCGCCCACGACCGCCGCCCGCACCAGGGGACCCGTTCCGTTGCTCCGCCGCCTACCCCACATGAGTACTGCCTCATTCCTTTGCCGCC
Source organism: Streptomyces sp. NPDC059524 (assembly GCF_042749255.1). Lineage (NCBI taxonomy): Bacteria > Bacillati > Actinomycetota > Actinomycetes > Kitasatosporales > Streptomycetaceae > Streptomyces > Streptomyces sp. NPDC059524. The sequence goes on from NZ_JBHYTK010000088.1 coordinate 13,696, forward strand.
GACTGCCGTTGCAGGCTACTGGTGCGCCGCGGGGAGCCCGGCCGGCACCCCCCGGCATAAATCGGTGGCGCGCTGTCGGAGGGGGTGGTTAGGGTCGTGCTTGTTCAGGCGGCTGCCGCTGCCTCTGACCCATGTGTGACCCGGGAGGTGTCGACCGATGACTGTCGCTGCGACGGGCGTTGCCCGCATCCGGAAGTTCGTCAACTCCACCTCCGTGGCCGCCGGCTGACCTCACACTCTTCTTTCCGTGCACGCCTGTGCGTGCGCGCCGCCGGGGCCACCCTTGTGAAGGGTCACCCCTTGTCTTCCTCCAGCTTCACCTCTTCTTCCTCCCTGTCCTCTTCGCTGCTCCCTTACGGCTGGGACACCGGCTGGGACGCGGAGTTCGCCCCGTACGCGGAGCAGGGACTCCTGCCCGGGCGTGTGGTGCGCGTCGACCGCGGGCAGTGCGATGTCGTCACCGCCGACGGCGTCGTCCGCGCCGACACCGAGTTCGTCGTTCCCCGTGACCCGATGAAGGTCATCTGCACGGGGGACTGGGCCGTCGTCGACCCCGAAGGCGCCGACCCGCGCTACGTCCGCGCGTACCTGCCGCGCCGCACCGCCTTCGTGCGGTCCACCTCGTCCAAGCGGTCCGAGGGCCAGATCCTCGCCGCGAACGTCGACCACGCGATCATCGCCGTCTCCCTCGCCGCCGAGCTCGACCTCGGTCGCGTCGAGCGGTTCCTCGCGCTCGCCTGGGAGAGCGGGGCGCAGCCGGTCGTCGTGCTCAGCAAGGCCGACCTCGTCCCCGACCCCCTCGGCCTGTCCTACCTCGTCTCCGACGTCGAGAACACGGCGCCCGGCGTCCAGGTGCTCCCCGTCAGCGCGCGCGACGGCGACGGCGTCGACGTGCTGCGGTCCGTCGTGGCCGGCGGGACGTCCGTGCTGCTCGGCGCCTCCGGCGCCGGGAAGTCGACGCTCGCCAACGCGCTCGTCGGCGCCGACGTCATGGAGGTCCAGGCCGTACGGGACATCGACGGCAAGGGCCGGCACACCACGACCACGCGGAACCTGTTCGTGCTCGACGGAGGCGGCGTCCTCATCGACACGCCGGGGCTGCGCGGCGTCGGGCTCTACGACGCCGAGTCCGGGGTCGAGCAGGTCTTCGCGGAGATCACGGAGCTGGCGGAGCAGTGCCGGTTCCACGACTGCGCGCACGAGGCGGAGCCCGGCTGCGCGGTGGCCGCCGCGCTGGCCGACGGGCGGCTGCATCAGCGGCGGCTCGACAGTTACCGCAAGCTGCTGCGGGAGAACCGGCGGCTGGTCGCCCGGGCCGATGCGCGGGTCCGGGGGGAGCTGCGCCGGGAGTGGAAGGCGCGGGGTGCCCAGGGGCGGGCCGCGGTCCGCTTGAAGCAGGGGCGGCCTCTGTAGGGGGTGGTCGCGCGATCGTCGCCGGGTGCGCCCCGGTGGGGCTTCTCGCGCCCCGCGGCGGAGCCGCTGAAAGACACAGCCCCGCGCCCCTGAAATGCAGACCCTTCGGGTCGCATTTCCCCGACGGGTGACCGCCCGATGGAGATCGCGCACGAAGTGCGCATCTCCAGGGGCGCGGGGAACTGCGCGACCAGCCCCCGCCGGACCCGCACCCGGCGACGAACCCCGCCCCCCACTCCCGTGTCCGATTTCCGCCAGCCCCACCCCGGAGGGGCCCGGCAAAATGGGACGCATGGGCACTGAAGAAGACACCCGCTACGAAGCAGTCCGCAGCCGCGACGCCCGGTTCGACGGTGAGTTCTTCTTCGCCGTGCGGACCACCGGGATCTACTGCCGGCCCAGCTGCCCCGCCGTCACCCCGAAGCGCCAGAACGTGCGCTACTACGCCACGGCCGCCGCGGCCCAGAGCTCGGGTTTCCGGGCCTGCCGCCGGTGCCGGCCGGACGCCGTGCCCGGGTCGGCGGCCTGGAACGTACGGGCCGACGTCGTCGGGCGCGCGATGCGCCTGATCGGCGACGGGGTCGTGGACCGGGAGGGCGTCGGCGGGCTCGCCGGCCGGCTCGGCTACAGCGCGCGGCAGGTCCAGCGCCAGCTGACCGCCGAACTGGGCGCCGGCCCGGTCGCCCTCGCCCGCGCCCAGCGCGCCCACACGGCCCGCCTCCTGCTCCAGACGACCCCGCTGCCGGTCACCGAGATCGCGTTCGCCGCCGGGTTCGCGAGCGTGCGGCAGTTCAACGACACCATCCGCGAGGTCTACGCCCGCACCCCGACCGAGCTGCGCGCCGACGCCCCCGAGCGCGGCCGCGCCGTCGCCGGGGTCGCCGGGATCCCGCTCCGGCTCGCCCACCGCGGCCCCTACCGCGCCGGGCCGGTCTTCGACCACCTCGCCCGTGAACGCGTCGACGGGATCGAGGAGTTGACGGGGGAGCCCGGGGCGCGTGTGTTCCGGCGCACGCTGCGGCTGCCGTACGGCACCGGCATCGTGTCCGTCGACGAGGCCGCCCACGCACAGTCCGGCACCCTCGCCGAGCACCGCGGCGGCTGGCTCGACGCCCGCATCCACCTCACCGACCTGCGCGACCTGACGACCGCCGTCGGACGACTGCGCCGCCTGTTCGACCTGGACGCCGACCCGTACGCGATCGACGAGCGGCTCGGCGCCGACCCGGAGCTCGCCCCGCTGGTCGCCGCCCGGCCCGGCCTGCGCTCGCCCGGGGTCGCCGACGCCGAGGAGTGCGCCGTGCGGGCCGTCGTCGGGCCGCAGGAGGCGGCGCGGCTCGTCGAGCGGTACGGGAAACGGCTCGACGCGCCCTGCGGCGGGCTCGACCGCGTCTTCCCGGCGCCGGACGAGCTGGTCGGCGAGGGCGGCACGCTCGGCGCCCTCGCCCGCGTGCTCGCCGACGGGACCCTGCGCCTGGACCCCGGGGCCGACCGCGACGACGCCGAGGCCGTGCTGCGCACCCTGCCCGGCATCGACGCCCGCACGGTCGCCCTGATCAGGATGCGCGCCCTCGGCGACCCCGACGTGACCGTGCCGGGCGAGCCGATCGGTCCGGCCCGGGGCGACGCCTGGCGGCCGTGGCGCTCCTACGCCCGTCAGCACCTCCTCGTAGAAAGCTCGCAGAAAGAAAGTGGGAAGCATCGTGAGTGACCAGAACGCGCAGCCGACCGTGTACTACGCGACCTTTCCGAGTCCGCTCGGGGAGCTGCTGCTCACCGGGGACGCCGGCGGGGCGCTGGCCTCGCTGTCGGTGCCCGGGCAGAAGGGCGGGCGGAGCGTGGGGGAGGGGTGGGTGCGCGACCAGGCGCGGTTCGCGGAGGCCGGGCGGCAGCTGGCGGCCTACTTCGCCGGTGAACTCAAGGAGTTCCGGCTGGAGTTGAGGCCCGAGGGGACCGAGTTCCGGCGCAGGGTGTGGGACGCGCTCGACGACGTGCCGTACGGCGCCACCACCACCTACGGCGAGGTCGCCGCCCGGATCGGCGCCTCGCGCGCCGCCGTCCGCGCGGTCGGCGGCGCGGTCGGCGCGAACCCGCTGCTCGTCCTGCGGCCCTGCCATCGCGTCATCGGCGCCGACGGTTCCCTCACCGGGTACGCGGGCGGCCTCGAACGGAAGGTCCAGCTGCTGACCCTGGAGGGCGGCATCTGAGCGCGGGATCACCATGAGTGAGGGGCGGCCACCCCGCCGTACATCCACACTCATGGTGGTTCTGTGCATCTTTGCAGGCGAGGGGATGGAAGCCGGACGAGGGCGCCCATCTCGCTGAGAGCCGCCGCGGCCCCGCGTGATAACACGGAGTGACCAATTCCGAAGGGGGCCTCGCGCTCATGGGTATCTTCAGCCGTCGTCGGACCGAGACGCTCGAACCGGACACGCCGGCCGGTGGCGGCGTCGCCACGCTCGACCTCGATCCCTCGCTGCGCAGGCTGACCGGGAACTGGGTCATCGACCGCCCGCACAGCCGCATCGGGTTCTCCGTCCGGCACGCCATGGTGACCACGGTGCGCGGCGCGTTCGCGGACTACGACAGCAGCATGTACTTCGACGGGGCCCGCCCCGAGGAGTCGCGCGCCGAGATCGTCATCCGGGTCGCCAGTGTCGACACGGGCGTCGAGCAGCGCGACGCGCACATCGCGGGCACCGACTTCTTCGACGCCCGCCGCTTCCCTGAGATGTCCTTCCGCAGCACCTCCACGGTGCACAACGGTGGCGAGACCTTCCTCATGCGGGGCGATCTCACCATCCGCGACGTCACCCGCCCCGTCGATCTGCAGCTCGACTACCTCGGCTCCGTCCTCGACCCGTTCGGCTTCGAACGGGCCGGGTTCGACGGGACCACCACCATCGACCGCACCGACTGGGGCCTGGTCTACAACCAGCGCCTGGAGGCCGGCGGCACGATGGTGAGCGAGAAGGTCCGCCTCCAGTTCGACATCTCGGCGATCCGCGCGACCCAGCCGGAGCGGTAGCCGGACGCCGGAGTCACGCGGGCAGGCCCCAGCGCGGGGCCGGCGCGTTCGGCGCGACGGGGGCGACCGTCAGGTCCGGCCGGTCGCCCGCCGCCGTCACCAGCGCGGAGGCGCCCTTCGGGAGCCGGATCCGGATCGCGCCGTCGCCCGCGTCCTCGTGGGGCAGCGGCCGGCCCGCGCCGTCGCGGACCTCGACCGGGCCCGCGATGCCGTGCCGCACCACGCACGGCGCGCCCGCCTCGCTGACCAGCCGCACCCAGCGGGTGACGCCCCGCTCGCGGACCGCGCTCAGCAGGAAGGCGCCCTGGGTGCGGAAGCCGTGCACGGTCAGGTCCGTCCAGGCGGCGGGCAGCGCCGGGAAGACGCGGATCGTGCCGCCCCAGGACTGGCACACCATGTCGTGCAGGGACTGGGCGGCGGACAGCGGCGTCTCGATCACCGGGCCCGTCTCCTTGTACATGGTGTTCGCCTGGATGAAGCGGCTCATCAGCTGCCCCAGGTACTTCAGCGCGTCGTCGCCCTTGCCGAGCAGCGCCGACATCGACGCGGCGCCCGTGAACGTGTAGCCCTGGAGGGCGCCCTCGAAGCCGACCCAGTGCGCGAGGGACTTCTCGATCAGGGCCCGCTCGTCGGCCGCGGCGCCCGTCAGCTCGTACAGCGGGTACACGGCGAGCAGGTGCGAGTAGTGGCGGTGCGACTTCGCGAAGGGGATGTCGGCGCCGATCATGAAGCCGTTCGCGTCCGTCGGGTACGGGACCCGCTTCGCGAGCACCTCGCGCCAGCGCGGTGCCAGTGCGTCGTCGATCCCGAGGGTCTCCACCGCTTCGAGGAGCGTGCGGCAGCCCCAGCTCAGCAGCATCAGGTCGTAGTTGCAGTCGCGGGTGTTGCCGCCGTACTCGGGGGAGTAGGTCGCCGGCAGGTGCAGCCTGCCGTCCGCGCCCGGCTCGAGGAAGTGCAGGTAGTAGTTCACCGCCTTGCGCAGCAGCGGGTACAGGACGTCGCGCAGGATCGCCTCGTCCATGGTGTGGCGGTAGCTGAGCCACACGTTGTGCAGCGCCCAGGTGAGGTTGCCGACCTCGGGGGTGGGCGGGTCCTGGCCGGGGACGCCGACTCCGTAGCCCTGCGCGTTGCTGGTGGCGCCGCCGTTGACGAGCCGGGCGTCGGTCGTGCGGGGGACGCCGAGGGAGTCGGCGCGGTAGGCGGGCGCCATCTCGGCGGTCAGGTTCTCGCGGAACTCGCCGAGCGCGCGGGTCACCGCGTCGAGCTCCAGGTGGTTCGAGCCGTGGATCAGCCAGTACTCCAGCTGCACGTTCAGGTTCCACCAGGTCGCGGGCCACGGCGTCGGCTCCAGCCAGGGCCCGCACGTCGCCATGACCGGGGCGTCGCGGCGGGCCGCCGACGCCGTCTTGTACAGCTGGATCCAGTAGAAGCGCTGGATCCGCGCGTCCGGCACCGACAGGAAGCTCTTGCGGTAGTACGCGCGCCACCAGGCTCGGTGCGGAGCGGCCAGGGTGTCGTACGGGAGCTGCGCGGCGGCCCGTACGTCCGCCAGGGCGCGGTCGCGGGCCGTCGCCGACGGGAACGAGTGGCGGACGCCGGCGTACAGGGTGCGGCGCTCACCCTGCGTGACCTCCCGCCAGGCCGTGACGTGCTCGCCGCCGGACAGCAGCGACTGCACGGCGGCCTCCGTGCCGTCCTCGTACGTGGAGACCTGTGCGGGCGGATTGCCCTGGTAGCCGGCGGGGGTCGGCTGGAACGCGGTGCGGGGGCTCTTCGCGTCGGCCGGGTGGAAGACCCAGCGGAAGCCGCGCTCGCCCTCGCTCGGGACGACCTCCACGGCCAGCACGGAGCGGCTGGTGTGGACGTGGGCGCGCAGGCGCAGGGTGCCCCTGTCGGTGGTGAGGGTGCCGGTCAGCTCGGCGTCGCGCAGGCCGAGCCGCCAGTCGAGGCCGGTGATCGTGCCGGCGGGCTCCAGGGTGAAGTGGCCGATCGGGAGGCGGGCCAGGCCGAAGAGGGAGCCGAACTCGGGGCGGTGGTCCTGCACCTCGGAGTGCTGGACGTTGAACCGCACGGCGTTCTTGCCGGGCTCCTGGTAGACGCCGCTGCCCAGGTAGCCGTTGCCGAGGTACGGGCCCTCGTACCAGGTCTTCGGCATCCGCCGCCAGACGAGGTCGGCGTCGTCCAGGACGGTGCGCCAGGCGTCGGGGTCCGCGGTCACGGAGTCCGGGGTGCCCGCTCCGGCCGGGGACGCCTGGGCGGGCAGGGCGCCCGCCCCTCCGACGAGTGCCGCACCGCCCAACGCGGATCCGGTGGCGAGCACGGTGCGGCGGGACGGTCTGGGCATGGCGCCTCCTGGCGGCCGAATTCATCGGAGCTGTCCACTGCCGCAAGGTAGAGATGGGGCGTGAGCGCGTCAATACGCAGGGATAGATCCGATGGATCCGATGGATGACGAGGCGGCGAGGCGCCCGCCCGCTCCTGTCGCTCCCGCCCGGCTCAGCCCCAGATGACCGCGCCGAGCCAGGCCGCCACGATCAGCAGGCACGCGAAGAGTTCGGCCAGCACGCTGGAGCCCCCGGCCCGCATGGCCGTCCGCGTCGACGCCTTCGCGTCCCCGTGCCCGCCGAGCCGCAGCCGCTCCGAGACGTAGATCCCGCCGATGAACCCCGGGATCGCGCCGATCACCGGGATCACACAGAAGCCGACCAGCGCCCCGAGGCCCATCCAGACCGAGAGTCTGCGGGTGGCGCCCGCCTGCCGCAGCCGGCGCGGCGGCAACTGCCAGCGCAGCACCTGGGAGGCGAGCAGCACCGCCGTGGCGCCGACCAGGACGCCCCAGGCGAGCCCGCTCTGGTCCCGCAGCGCCCATACGGCCACCGCGGCCCACACCAGCCACGAGCCGGGCACACCTGGCACCAGCACTCCGCACACGCCGAGCGCCATCACGGCTCCGACCAGCAGGAGTTCCCACGCTCCCATGAGGTCAGGTTGCCATGATCAAGCTCCCCCGGCGATCTAGAAGGCCCCGGCCGAAGCCCTCGTCCGTCGTCCCGCCCCCGCCGGAGGCGGTCAGCGGGACACCCAGCCCCGCTCGTACGCGTGCCACCCCAGCTGCAGCCGGGTCGTCACGCCCGCCAGTTCCATCAGGCGCTTCACGCGGCGCTGGACCGTGCGCAGCCCCAGGTCCAGTTGTTTGGCCACGCTCGCGTCGGTGAGGCCGGCGAGGAGGAGGGAGAGGATCTCCAGGTCCGCGTCGTCGGGGCCGTCGGGGCCCTCCTCCGTCACGGCGCCGCTCACCCCGAGCCGCAGCGGCAGCGCCTGGCGCCACACCGCCTCGAAGAGGCCGCTCAGCGACTCGAGGAGCCCGCTCGCGTGCACCACCAGCGCGGCCGGCTCCGAGGTCTGCGAGGTCAGCGGCACCAGGGCGAGCGCCCCGTCGGCGATCACCAGCTTCGTCGGCACCCGGTCCACGACCCGTACCTCCTCGTCCCGGCCGATCGCCGCGGACAGCTCGGTCAGGCCCATCGGCAGCGAGAGCACCCCCCGCTCGACCACCACCCGGTAGCGCACGCCCCGGCTGACGGCCTGCGGCTCCGCCTCGTTCTCCATCCCGGAGACCGCGATGGGGTTCCCGGTCACGAGCGCGCACACCTCCTCGGCCGCGCCCAGCTGGATCTGCAGGAAGCGCTGCGAGACCGCCGCCGCCCCCGTGACCACCTCGACCAGGTCGTGCACCGCCGGCTGCGCGTCCTGCGCCCGGAACTCCTCGGCGAGCATCGCCGCCGCCAGCTCGGCCTTGTCCAGCTCGTGCCGGCGCTGGGTGAGCAGCGCACCGAGCGCGACCCCGGGCGGCGCCGCCACCCACCGGCCGGGCCGCCCCGAGGACTGGGCGGCGAGCCCGTGCCGCTCGAGCCGGCGCAGCGCCCGCTCCGTGTCGTACTCCGCGAGGGCGAGCCGCCGCGCCAGGTCCGGCACCTCGGCCGCGCCCACCGCCACCAGCGCGCGGTACGCCGACTCGTGCACCTCGTCCAGACCTATCGCACCCAACATCCGTGTGACGCCCCTCCCCGGCCGTCCGTTCCGTCACCCCCGTGGCGGGAAAGAGCCACGGCACAAACCCGCCGCGCCCATCTTCCCCTGTACCGGCGACGACTCTGCCAAGGTCATGCCACCGCAGCATCAACACCCGCCGGGAATACGCGGTTTGCCCCGTATTCACCTGCGCATTCATGTGGGGAGAGCGAGCGATGCGTCCGATATCGCGTGGGGTCCTGGGCACGGCGACCGCCGTGGTCCTGGCCGTCACGGCGGCCGTTCCGTCCGGGGCCGCGGAGGGGGCGGCCCCGGACGGCGGACGGCCCCTGACCGGCAGCCCGGCCGCTGCCGGCAAGGGCACGACCGCCACCGTCACCCTGGTCACCGGCGACCGCGTCCAGGTCACCACCGCGGCCGACGGCACCACCACCGCCACGGCCCTGCCCGCCGACGACGGCAGCACCCCGCTGCTCCAGACCCGGCAATCCGGCAAGAACCTCTTCGTGTACCCGGGCGGCGCCGTCGAGGCGCTCGCCGCCGGACGCGTCGACGAGGAGCTCTTCAACGTCACCGGCCTGATCCGGCAGGGCTACGACGACGCGCACAGCGAGACGCTGCCGCTGATCGCCACCTACGACCGGTCGGTCGACGTGCGGCGCGCCGTGCCCGCCACCCCGCGCGGCGCCGAACGCGGCCAGGTCCTCGAACCGGTCGACGGCGTCGCCCTCAAGGCCGACAAGAAGAAGGCCGCCGCCTTCTGGGCCGACCTCACGAACCCGAAGTCCCGCAGCACCGGCGATCTCGAGAAGCTGTGGCTCGACGCCAAGGTCGAGGCCCTGCTCGACCGGTCGACCAAGCAGGTGAACGCCGACCAGGCCTGGGCCGCCGGATACGACGGCAAGGGCACCAAGGTCGCCGTCCTCGACACCGGCGTCGACGCGGAACACCCCGACCTCAAGGGCCGGATCGCCGAGTCGAAGAACTTCACCGACTCCGCCGACACCGACGACCACCACGGTCACGGCACCCACACCACCTCCACCGTCGGCGGCTCCGGCGCCGCGAGCGACGGAAAGAAGAAGGGCGTCGCCCCCGGCACGTCCCTCCTGCACGGCAAGGTCCTCAACGACTACGGCGAGGGCGCCACCTCCTGGATCATCGCCGGCATGCAGTGGGCCGTCGACCAGAAGGCCGACGTCGTCTCGATGAGCCTCGGCAACCCGTCCGAGCTCGACTGCTCCGACCCCATGGCGCAGGCCACGCAGGAACTCGCCCGGTCCGCGAAGGACACCCTCTTCGTCATCGCCGCGGGCAACTCCGGCCCGGCCAACAACACCGTGTCCTCGCCCGGCTGCGTCCCCGAGGTCCTCACCGTCGGCGCCGTCGACCGCGACGACTCCACCGCCGACTTCTCCAGCCGCAGCCCCGTGCGGCGCACCCACACCCTGAAGCCGGAGATCGCCGCCCCCGGCGTCGCCATCTCCGCAGCCGCCGCGGGCGGCCGGGGCGTGTACGCGTACCAGTCCATGAGCGGTACGTCGATGGCGACCCCGCACGTCGCGGGCGCCGCCGCCGTCGTCAAGCAGCGCCACCCCGACTGGAGCGCACGGCAGATCAAGGAGGCGCTCGTCTCCTCCGCGAAGTCCGGCATCCCCGGCGACGTCCGGGAGACCGGTGGCGGACGCCTCGACGTGAAGGCCGCCATCGACCAGAAGGTCATCGGCACGGACGCCGTCCAGGGCGGCACCTTCACCTGGCCGCAGAGCGACGCCGACCGCACCGACGTCACGGTGCCGTACACCAACACCACCGACAAGCCGGTGCAGTTGAAGCTGTCCGTCGACCGCGTCACGGGCAACGACGGCTCCACCGTCCGCAGCCGGATCGCCACGCTCGGCGACCGCACCGTCACCGTCCCCGCGGGCGACACCGTCAAGGTCCCGCTGACCGTCGACTCGGGCGCCGCGCTCAAGGCCGCCCAGTACGGCGACGTCACCGGCCGCGTCCTCGCCACCGGCCCCGGCGGCACACACATCAGCACACCGTTCTCGCTGTACGTGGAGCCCGAGACCGTCACCCTGAAGGTCAAGATCCTCGACCGGCGCGGCGAACCCGCCGCCGGCAGCACCTCCGTCGACCTCATCGGCACCGACGACGCGTCCGGCGAACGCCGCTTCAACGACGGCGCCACCGAGCAGACCTACCGGATCCGCCCCGGCGCCTACTTCCTGTCGAGCTTCGTCGAGACGCCCACCGCGACCGGCACCGCCGCCGACTCCGCGACCTTCCTCGGCCGCCCGCAGCTGGACATCACCAAGGACACCACCGTCGTCCTCGACGCCCGCGAGGCCCACCGGCTCGGCATCCGCACCGAACGGCCCACCGAAGTGCGCGGCGCCACCCTCGGGTTCGCCCGCACCTGGGACACCTGGCTGCACGCGGCCACCGTCCAGGGCGGCCGCGGCCTGAACGCCTACTACGCCGACGTGCGCGGCCGCGCCCAGGACGGCACCTTCGAGTTCGACAGCTTCTGGCGCGCCGCCGCGCCCCAGATCACCGAACTCGCCGTCGAGGGCGGCCCCGTGCTGCACCCGACGACCGGCTCCACCAACTCCATGAACCTCGACGGCGAGGACTCCGCCCGCATCGTCGACGGCAAGAGCGGAACGGCCGAGGAACTCGCCGCGGCCAAGGGTGAGTTGGCGCTCGTCAAGCTGCCCGAGGGAGGCTCCGTGAGCACCCTCGCGCGGACCGCCGCCAAGGCCGGCGTCAAGGGGCTCGTCCTCTACCGCGAGGCGGCCGGCCGCTGGTACCCGAGCGTCGGCTTCGTCGGCGGACCGCTCCCGGTCCTCGCCCTGGAGACCGCCGAGGGCACGGACCTCGCCGCGCGCGTCGCCGCCGGAGAGACCACCCTGCGCTGGAAGGCGACCGCCAAGAGCCCGTACGTGTACACGCTGGCCTTCCCCGAGAGCCAGGTCCGCACCGACCGCGTCTACCGGGTCCGCGACCGCGACCTCGCCACGAACCGGGCGACCTACCGCGGCATGGGCACCACCGCCGACTACGTCGACCTGCCCTCGATGGTCCGCCCGAGCGGACTGACCGCGAGCTTCGGCGAGTTCGCCACCGTGCCCGCCCCGTTCACCCGCACCGAGCTGTACTCCGGCGGCACCACCGGCTACGGCCACATGGTGTCCAGCAGCTTCCCCTGGGGCGAGTTCATGATCGACCCGGTGCGCACCTACAAGAAGGGCGAGCGGCGCACCGAGGAGTGGTACGGCGGGGTCGTCGCCCCGACCACCCCGCTCGACGGCGCCGGGAAGCAGGTGCTCGCCGCCGAACGCCAGGGCGACCTGATCGGGGTCGCGCCCGGCTTCTGGGGCGACGGCGAACACTTCGGCATGCAGGGCTCGTTCGGCGACCTGGGCAGCATGACGCTCAAGGCCGACGGCAAGCTGATCGGGCAGAGCGCGTGGCCGTCCGGGGTCTTCGAGGTGCCGTCCGAGGACGCCGCGTACGAGATGACCCTGAACACGATGAAGCTGGACAACAGCGGGGTCTGGAAGCGGTCCGCGCAGACCACGACCACCTGGTCCTTCCGTTCCCACCTCGACGAGAACGTCTACTCGCAGGGCATCCCGCTCCTCTTCCCGCACCTCACGCTCCCCGAGGACGGCCTGAAGACGCTCCCCGCGCAGGACGGTCAGCGGATCGGCCTGTCGGTCACCGGCCACACCGGCTACACGCCGGGCGAGCTCACGAAGGTCGCCGTCTCCTACTCGTACGACGACGGGCAGACCTGGACGGAGGCGACGACGGCGCGCAAGGACGGCGCCTGGACCGCGACCGTGGACCACACCGGCGCCACGGGCAAGCAGGTCACGCTGAAGGTCGCCCTGACCGACGCGAAGGGCAACGCGGTCACCCAGACCGTCAGCCGCGCCTACGACGTGCGCTAGCGCGCCGCTCGAAGGTTCGACGCGTCACCTGAACCGGTCCGCCGGGCGTCCCTCCCGTGGGGGGTGGGGCCGCCCCGGCGGGCCCATTTTTGGGGGCAGTTTGGGGTGGGGCCTTTTCGTACGCCCCGTGCTGTGGACAATAAGGGCATGAGTCAGCAGGGGGACAGGCCCACCGGTCGACCGCTCCAGGAGGACGACTGGTGGGGGCAGTTGTACGAGAACGAGCGCGCCGCCGACGACACCGGCCCCACCCCGGCGGCCGACACCCTCGACGACCGCTTCGCCTCGGCCGGCGCGCTCTCGAAGTCGCCGCCGGGCGAGACCGGGGAGCCGGAGGAGCGCGTCCCCGAAGCGGGCGGCTTCGGAGTCCGCACCTTCGTGCCCGGCCCGGTCCCGCCGCCCCGTGCCGTGAGGGAGGGGGCGCAGGCGGCGGAGGCGGCGGCGGAAGCGCCTGCCGCCGAACCCGAACGCGAGCCCGAAACCGGGCCCGTCGCGGTCGATCCCGAGCCCGTCGCTGTCGAACCCCAGCCCGTCGCCGTCGAGCCCGAGCCCGCCGCACCCGACCCCGTCGCACCCGCACCCGTACCCGCACCCGACCCCGCCCCGATCGCCTACGTCGGGGACGGCCCGCCCACCTACGACGCCGAGCCCACCGCGCTGCCCGCCGCCGACCCCGAGGACCTCGACGACCTCGTCGCCGACACCGTGCTCGACGGCGCCCGCTACGGGACCTGCACCCTGCGGGCCGTCTCCGTGCGCGGGGACTCCGCCCGCTACCGGGGCGAGCCGAGACGGGACAGCCTGCTCACCGCGCGGTTCGGCAGCGGGGCCGGGGCGCTGATCCTCGTCGCCATGGCCACCGGCACCCGCGCCGCCCCGGGCGCGCACCGCGCCGCCGCCGAGGCCGTCGACTGGATCGGGCGGGCCGTCGGGCTCAGCCACGCCCGGCTCGCCGACGACATCCGCACCGGACGCCGCGGCGACCTCAAGTCGGGCCTGCACCGGCTCACCGACCGCAGCCTCGGCAGGCTGCGGGCCGGCGCCGCCGAGCAGGGCCTGGACCCCGACGCGTACTCCGCGACCCTGCGCTGCCTGCTCGTCCCCGCCGACCCCCGCTGCCGCACCCGCGTCTTCTTCGGGGTGGGCGGCGGCGGCCTGTTCCGGCTGCGCGACGGCGACTGGCAGGACATCGAGCCGAGCGTCGCCGAACAGCGCACCGGCGCCCCCGTCGTCGGGTTCGGGGCGGCGCCCCCGGAAGCGACCCCCGAGGGCGACCGGCTCACCATGGACCTCGGCATCACCACCCCGCCCAGCCCCTACGAACCGGCACCCGAGCCACCCCGCGACCCCTTCCTGTTCCGCGCCTCCGTCGCCCGACCGGGTGACACCCTGCTGCTGTGCTCCGCCGGCCTCGCCGAACCGCTGCGCGGCGAGCCCGGACTGGCCCGCCATCTCGCGGGCCGCTGGGCGCACGACGAGCCGCCGGGCCTCACCGCGTTCCTCGCCGACACCCAGGTCCGGGTGAAGGGATACGCCGACGACCGCACCGCCGCGGCCGTCTGGGAGGCGTGACCGGGAGGCGGGACGGCGCCCCGTGTGCCTCCATGGAACCTGGACAGAAGCGGGCATACAGCGATCTGGGTTCCGAAGGGGCGCGTGAGTCATGGCCAAGCAGAACGTCGCCGAGCAGTTCGTCGACATCCTCGTCCGCGCGGGCGTCGAGCGCATGTACGGAGTCGTCGGCGACAGCCTGAACCCGGTCGTCGACGCCATCCGCCGCAACAGCGCCATCGACTGGATCCACGTGCGGCACGAGGAGACCGCCGCGTTCGCGGCCGGCGCGGAGGCGCAGATCACCGGCAGGATGACCGCCTGCGCCGGCTCCTGCGGGCCCGGCAACCTGCACCTCATCAACGGCCTGTACGACGCGCACCGCTCGATGGCCCCCGTCCTGGCGCTCGCCTCGCACATCCCCTCCAGTGAGATCGGCCTCGGCTACTTCCAGGAGACCCACCCCGACCGGCTCTTCCAGGAGTGCTCGCACTACAGCGAGATGATCTCCAGCCCGAAGCAGATGCCGCGCGTGCTCCAGACCGCCATCCAGCACGCGGTCGGCCAGTCGGGCGTCAGCGTCGTCACCCTGCCGGGCGACGTCGCGGACCAGCCGGCGCCGGAGCGGTCCGTCGAGACCGCGATCGTCACCTCGCGGCCCACCATCCGCCCCGGCGACGCCGAGATCGACAAGCTCGTCGAGATGATCGACGAGGCGGAGAAGGTCACCCTGTTCTGCGGCAGCGGCACCGCGGGCGCGCACGCCGAGGTCATGGAGTTCGCCGAGAAGATCAAGTCCCCGGTCGGCCACGCGCTGCGCGGCAAGGAGTGGATCCAGTACGACAACCCGTACGACGTCGGCATGAGCGGTCTGCTCGGCTACGGCGCCGCCTACGAGGCCACCCACGAGTGCGACCTGCTGATCCTGCTCGGCACCGACTTCCCCTACAACGCGTTCCTGCCGCAGAAGGACGTCAAGATCGTCCAGGTCGACGTACGGCCCGAGCACCTCGGCCGCCGCTCCACCCTCGACCTCGCCGTGTGGGGCGACGTTCGCGAGACGCTGCGCTGCCTCGTCCCGCGCGTGAAGCCGAAGGAGAACCGGCGCTTCCTCGACAAGATGCTGAAGAAGCACGCCGACCACCTCGAAGGCGTCATCAAGGCCTACACCCGAAAGGTCGAGAAGCACGTCCCGATCCACCCCGAGTACGTGGCCTCCGTCCTCGACGAACTCGCCGCCGAGGACGCCGTGTTCACCGTCGACACCGGCATGTGCAACGTGTGGGCCGCCCGCTACATCTCGCCCAACGGCCGCCGCCGCGTCATCGGCTCCTTCTCGCACGGCTCGATGGCGAACGCGCTGCCGATGGCCATCGGCGCCCAGTTCACCGACCGCGGCCGCCAGGTGATCTCCATGTCCGGCGACGGCGGCTTCTCCATGCTGATGGGCGACTTCCTCACCCTCGTCCAGTACGACCTGCCCGTGAAGGTCGTCCTGTTCAACAACTCCTCCCTCGGCATGGTCGAGCTGGAGATGCTGGTGGCGGGGCTCCCGTCGTACGGCACCACGAACAAGAACCCCGACTTCGCCGCCGTCGCCCGCGCGGCCGGCGCCTACGGGGTCCGCGTCGAGAAGCCCAAGCAGCTCGCGGGCGCCCTGAAGGACGCCTTCAAGCACAAGGGCCCGGCGCTCGTCGACATCGTCACGGACCCGAACGCGCTGTCCATCCCGCCGAAGATCAGCGCCGAGATGGTCACCGGCTTCGCGCTGTCCGCCTCCAAGATCGTGCTCGACGGGGGAGTGGGCCGCATGGTGCAGATGGCCCGCTCCAACCTCCGCAACGTGCCCCGGCCCTGACCCACCTCACGCCGGCCGCAGCCGCAGCGTCAGGATCTGGAACGGCCGCAGGTCGAGCGTGAGCCCGCGGTCCGAGGTGGCGGCGGGCCGCAGCGGCCGTTCCAGCAGGTCCGTCTCGTCCGCGCCCGCCACCGGGAACGAGGCGGTCAGCGTGGCCGAGGCACGCCCGCCGCGCGACTCGTAGAGCCGTACGACCACATCCCCGCTCCGGTCCTCCGCGAGCTTGACCGACTCGATCGTCACCGCCGGGTCGTCGACCGACACCAGCGGCGCGAGCGCGGGCGCCGGCGCGACCCGCAGCGGCAGATTGAGCGCCAGCCCCTCCGCGACCGCGTCGCCCGTGCCCGCCCCCGGCAGCAGCGCGTACGTGAAGCGGTGCGTGCCGAGGTCCGTCTCCGGGTCGGGGCTGTGCGGGGCCCGCAGCAGCGTCAGCCGGACCGTGGTGCCGAGCCCCCGCTCGTGCGGGGTCCGCGTCACGTCGTGCCCGTACGTCGAGTCGTTGAGCAGCGCCACCCCGTAGCCGTCCTCCGCGACCCGCAGCCAGCGGTGCGCGCAGATCTCGTAACGGGCCGCGTCCCAGCCGGTGTTGGCGTGCGTCGCCCGGTGGACGTGGCCGAACTGGATCTCGGCGGCCGACCGCTCCGCGTGCACGTCCAGCGGGAACGCCGCCTTCAGGACCTTCTCCGACTCCTGCCAGTCCACGTCCGTGAGCACGTCGAGCCGCCCGCTGCCCGCCGCGAGCCGGTACTCCTGCGTGATCCGCGACGCCCCGAAGCTCCGCACCACCCGCACCGCGACCCGCAACGGCCCCTCCTCCACCAGCTCCACCGACTCGGCCTCGGTGAGATCGGTGCGGGTGTGCCGGTAGTGCGCGTCCAGGTCCCAGGCGTCGTACTGCGTCGGATGGTCGGGGTGCAGCTGGAGCAGGTTCCCGCGCGCGCCGGGCGCGAGGACCTCCCGGCCGCCGCGGTCCAGGTCCCGTACGGAGGCGAGCAGCCCGTCGCGGTCCACGGTGACCGTCAGATGCTCGTTGGCCAGGACGATCGCCCCGTCGTCGACCGTCGCCGCCGCGTGCGCGCCCGGCCCGTGCGGGGTCGTGGCGTCCGCGTCCAGCGGCCGCGCGCCGAGCCCGTCCACGTCCACCCGCACCAACTGCCCGTCGTACGCCACGACTTCACGGCGCGGATACGGTGACGCGTTCAGCACGGCGGGCCCGCCCCTGCCGAGCCGCCCCACCGCCCGCGCCGTGATCCCGTCCAGCTCCGTCAGCACCCGCGCGTACGTCTCCCGCGCCTCCCGGTGCACCCACGCGATCGAGGACCCGGGCAGGATGTCGTGGAACTGGTGCAGCAGCACCGTCTTCCAGATCCGGTCCAGATCCTCATAGGGATAGGCGTACGAGGGATCGCGCAGGGCGGCGGCCGCGCACCACAACTCCGCCTCCCGCAGCGCGTGTTCGGACCTCCGGTTGCCCTGCTTGGTCTTGGCCTGCGTCGTGTAGGTCGCGCGGTGCATCTCCAGATACAGCTCGCCGGACCACACCGGGGCCCGCTCCCCGTACTCGGCGTACGCGGCCTCGAAGAACGCGCCGGGCTTCTCGATCTCGACGCGCGGGGAGCCCTCCAGGGAGCGCAGCCGGCGCGCCTTCTCCAGCATCTCGCGGGTCGGACCGCCGCCGCCGTCGCCCCAGCCGAACGGCACGAGGGAGTGCGAGGCCGCGCCCTTCTCCGCGAAGTTCCGCTCCGCGTGGGCGAGTTCGGCCGCGTGGAACTGGGAGTTGTAGGTGTCCACCGGCGGGAAGTGGGTGAAGACGCGGGTGCCGTCGATGCCCTCCCACCAGAAGGTGTGGTGCGGCATCTTGTTCGTCTGGTTCCAGCTCAGCTTCTGCGTGAGGAACCACTTCGCGCCCGCGAGCCGCGCCAGCTGGGGGAACGCGGCCGTGTACCCGAAGGAGTCCGGCAGCCAGATCTCCTCCGTCTCGACGCCCAGCTCCTCCAGGAAGAACCGCTTGCCGTGGACCAGCTGCCGGGCCAGCGCCTCGCCGCCCGGCATGTTCGCGTCCGACTCCACCCACATCGAGCCGACCGGCGCCCAGTTGCCGTCCGCCACCGCCTTCTTGATCCGCTCCCAGATGTGCGGCTGGTGCTCCTTCACCCACGCGTACTGCTGGGCCTGCGAGCACGCGAAGACCAGCTCGGGGTAGTCGCGGGCCAGCGCCGTGACGTTGGCGAAGGTGCGGGACGCCTTGCGGACCGTCTCGCGCAGCGGCCACAGCCAGGCCGAGTCGATGTGCGCGTGCCCCGCCGCCGAGACCCGGTGGGCGCTCGCGTGCGCGGGCCGGGCCAGCACCTCGGCCAGCTCGGCGCGGGCGGCCGCCGCCGTGCCCGGCACGTCGTGCAGATCGAGCGCGTCGAGCATCCGCTCCAGGGCGCGCAGGATCTCGTGGCGGCGGGCCCGGTCCGGGTCCAGCTCGTGCATCAGCTCCGTGAGCACCTCGACGTCGAGCACCAGGTGCCACACGTTCTCGTCGAGGACCGCGAGATCGGCGGAGCGGAACCGGTACAGCGGCCGGTCGCCGGCCGTGCGCACGTCACCGAGGAACGTCGGCTCGAAATCGCGCAGGACCGCCGGATTGGCGGCCGCCTCCAGCAGCAGGTGCACCGGCTCGCCGCCCGCCGCCCGCTCGGCGACCGTCAGATGGCGGTTGCGCGGATGGATGCCCTTGAGGGGGACGCCCGAGGCGTCGTACAGCAGCCCTTCGGCCTGGAACCCGGGGCCGTCCCCGCTGAAGCCGGGGTCCACGACCACCTCGACGTGCCGCCCCGCCCACGCCTCGGGCACCTGACCGGACAGCCGGAACCAGCTCGTCGACCAGGGCCTGCCCCAGGCGGTGCCGGGCTCGAAGGGCGCGTACGTCCCCGCCAGCGCCTCGGCCACCGGGACCGGCTCACCGGGCGCGTGCCACACGCTCAGGGACAGCGGGACCTTGTCGCGGTACTGGGCCGGGCGCACGAACTGGCGCATCGCCCGCTCCAGGCGGCCTTCCACGAGGTGTCGGTCGTCGTGCACGGCGGCTCCTTCTTCCCGGTCTTCCCGATGTCCGGATCCTTCCCCGGGCTTCCCTACCCGGACGAAGTGGTGGACGAATCAACAAGAGTGCGGACAGGGCACATGGGCATGCATTGCGTGTACGCGTTCGAGAACAGACCGGGTGGGACGAGTCCAGAGCGAGGAAGGCACCGGGATCGGCGTGTGGGCGGGGGAATGGGACGGCAGGCACGAGGGGGCTCACCGGTGAGTGTCGGGAGCACCACGACGACAGCCAGACAGGACGCGAAATCCGCGGAGGAGGAGGAAGCGCACCAGCTCAGACGCACCCTGGGCCGGGCGGACCTGAAGGCCGTACCCGAGACCCGTCGGGCGGTGCGCGAACTGCTGCGGCACTGGGGCGATCCCGGACAGTCGGAGATCGCCGAGCTGCTGACCAGCGAACTCGTCACGAACGCACTGGTGCACACGGACCGCGAGGCGGAGATCACCGCGACCGTGCGGCCCGACGGGCTGCGGGTCGAGGTCAGGGACTACACGGGACGCAGGCCCGAACCGCGCGCACGGCCCGCCGACGACGGCACGCACGGCCGGGGCCTGTTCCTCGTGGAGTCGCTCGCCGACGCGTGGGGCGTGAGCGCGCCGGGCCCCGGCGATCCGGGCAAGGTCGTGTGG
>NZ_JBHYTK010000089.1:0-23559 GCF_042749255.1 Streptomyces sp. NPDC059524
GCGACCGGCACGCCGCCCGGCCCGCGCCCGGGGAGGGCGACGAGGACGACGAGGACGCTTCGGGCGAGGTGCCGGAGGCCATCGCCCGGGACGCCCGCGAGTTCGGCGGCTACGCCCGCACCGGCGGCTGGACCTTCGCCCTCAAGGTGGCGCGCAGCGTGCGCCCGGGCGGTCAGGCCGCCGGCGAGACGGAGAAGGTCTCGGCGCGCCGGTTCGCCGCGCTCGCCGAGTGCTCGGCGGACCGCGTCATGCGCTTCTACAAGGCGTGGGACCGGGCGGCCGACGACGGTCTGGTCCCGCAGTTCGAGGCGCTCGCCCCGGGCGTCGAGGTCGAGCTGCCGGACGCCGACGTGTGGCTGTCGTACTACGTGTCGCGTTCCAGCGCGACGTCCGTGCGCGGCCAGGCGATCACGGAGGCGGCCGAGGCGGAGGGCATCCGCCCGACGAAGGCGCTGGAGGTCGCGGAGAACCCGACCGCGCTGCGTGCCGCGATCCTCGCCGACCCGGGCACCGCGGAGGCGGCCCGCAAGGCGCTGATGGACCGCCTCGGCGAGGACCCGGTGCTCCGCTCGGGCCTGGCCCGCGACATCGTGCGCGCCGACGAGCTGAAGAAGGCCGTCGCCGAGGAGACCAAGACCGGCGGCCAGCTCGAGTACGTGCGGAAGATCGCGGAGGAGGGCCAGGTCAAGACGGCCGCGGGCCAGAAGATCGAGGCGTCGCCCGAGCTGCGCGAGGAGGCCGAGCGGCACCTGTCGCTGATCGACGAGCTGGAGGAGGACGAGGAGGCGGGCGAGTGGGCCCGCGAGGCGTACGACACCGTGCGCAACCTCGTCGCCGAGACCGTCGAGAAGGACCCGGAGCTGCGCGTGCAGGAGCGGCGCGCCAAGTTCTACAGCAGCCTGCAGAAGGCGACGAAGGCCTTCGAGGAGCTGACCTTCGACGACGTCGCGGAGATCGACGACATCGTGGAGGACGACATGGTGCGCCGCCTGGAGGAACTCCAGCAGGCGATCACCGCATGCCTCACGGCGATCCAGAAGGCCCACCCGGCCGGCTGACCGTCCCGGGCCCGTTGTCGTGTCCGGGGGCGGAAGTGGAAGGGTGGGATCCGATCATCGCGTTGCATCAGTTGCAGGAGGCACCTCGTGACGGACACCCCCCACGCGCCCCGGTCCACCGGCCGCCCGGCCCACCAGAACGTGACGTTCGACAGCGACGGCACGCCCGCGCACGGCTGCCTGGCGCTGCCGCCCGCGGGCCGGGGCCCCGGGGTCATCGTCATCCAGGAATGGTGGGGCCTGACCGACCACATCGCCGACGTCGCCGACCGGCTGGCCGCCGAGGGCTTCGTCGCGCTCGCGCCCGACCTGTACGGCGGGAACGTGGCGCACGACGCGCAGGAGGCGTTCCGCATGATGCGGGAACTGCCGGAACAGCGGGCCGTGGAGCTGCTCTCGGGCGCGGTGGGACATCTCCTCGCGCGGCCCGAGGTCACGTCCGACACGGTCGGCGTGGTGGGTTTCTGCATGGGCGGCGGCTTCGTGCTGCACCTGGCGGCGCGGGACGCGCGGGTCTCGGCGGCGGTCCCGTTCTACGGGGTCATCCAGCACGAGGTCCCCGACTTCTCGGGGCTCAGGGCGCAGATCCTCGGCCACTACGGGGAGCGCGACGAGTCGATCCCGCTGCCGACGCTCGACGGCCTCCGCCGGACGATCGAGCAGCAGTCCGGCATCGTGCCCGACTTCCGCCTCTACCCGGCCGGCCACGCCTTCTTCAACGACGGCCGCCCGGAGGTCTACGACGCGCGGTCGTCGCGCCAGGCGTGGACCAGCACACTCGACTTCCTGAAGTCGAACATCTGAGCAGAAGCCCCATCTCTTTTGAGCCCCTCCGGCGATTGAGGAGCGGGGTCCGGGGCGGAGCCCCGAGACGGCAAGGCCGGGGGGCCTGAACCCCCCGACCCCGCTCAACGACGACTCACCAGATCCGCACCCGCTCCGCGGGGTCGAGCCACAGCCCGTCCCCCGCGACCGTGCCGAACGCCTCGTGGAACTCGTCGAGGTTGCGCACGATGTTCGCCCGGAACTCCGGCGGCGAGTGCGGGTCGATCGTCAGGTACTGCTGCTCCTGCTCCTTGCGCCGCTTGGTGCGCCAGCAGAACGCCCAGTTCATGAACAGCCGCTGGGAGCCGCTGAGTCCGTCCGCCTCCGGAACCGGCGCGCCGGCGAGGGCGATGAGGTAGGCGGTGTGCCCGATGGTGAGGCCGCCGAGGTCGCCGATGTTCTCGCCGACGGTCAGCGCCCCGTTGACGGACTCGCCCGGCAGATTGCGCGGCGAGAAGCCGTCGTACTGCTTGATGAGCGCCTTCGACTTGCCCTCGAACGCGGCCTTGTCGTCCGCGGTCCACCAGTCGTTGAGGTTGCCCTGGCCGTCGTACTGGGCCCCCTGGTCGTCGAAGCCGTGGCCGATCTCGTGGCCGATGACGGCGCCGATGCCGCCGTAGTTCTCGGCCGCGTCCGCCTCCGGGGAGAAGAACGGCTTCTGCAGGATGCCGGCCGGGAAGCAGATCTCGTTCGTGCCCGGGTTGTAGTACGCGTTCACGGTCTGCGGCAGCATGAACCACTCGTCGCGGTCGACCGGGGCGCCGATCTTGGCCATCTGCCGGTCGTGCTCGAAGGCGTCGGCCGCGTGCGCGTTGGCCAGCAGGTCGCCGGGGACGACGGTCAGGCCCGAGTAGTCGCGGAAGCGGTCCGGGTAGCCGATCTTCGGGCGGAACGTGGCGAGCTTCTCGTACGCCCGCTCCTTCGTCTCGTCCGTCATCCAGTCGAGGGCGCCGATGGACTGGCGGTAGGCCTCGAGCAGGTTCGCGACGAGCTCGTCCATCAGCGCCTTGGACGCCGGCGGGAAGTGCCGGGCGACGTACTCCTTGCCGACGGCCTCGCCCATGGCGCCCTCGACGAAGGCGACGGCGCGCTTCCAGCGGGCCCGCAGCTCCGGGGTGCCGTTGAGGGTGCGCCCGTAGAAGTCGAAGTTGACGCGGACGAACGGCGAGGACAGGTACGGGGCGCTGGAGCGCAGCACGCGGGCGAGCAGCCAGTCGCGCCACTGCTCGACGGGGACCTCGGTGAGGACGGTCGAGAGGTGGGCCAGGTACGAGGGCTGGCGCACGCAGGACTGGGCGAGCGTGTCGTCGCTGCCGCCAAGTCCGGTCACGTAGCCGCGCCAGTCGAACGCCGGGGCGAGCGCGGTGAGTTCGTCGAAGGTGGTGAGGTTGTACGTCTTCTGCACGTCCCGCGTCTCGGCGCGCTCCCAGTGGCCCTCGGCGAGCCGGGTCTCCAGGGCGAGGACGGTGCGCGCGGCGCCGGCCGGGTCGGCGTGCTCGGCGAGCGTGAACAGCTCGGTGAGGTACGCCTCGTACTTCTCGCGGGTCTCGGCGAACTTCTCGTCGCGGTAGTACGACTCGTCGGGCAGGCCGAGGCCGCCCTGCAGGAGGTTGAAGAGGTAGCGGTCGGAGTCGCGGTCGTCGGTGTCGATGTACGCGCCGAACAGGCCGGAGCCGCCGGTCCGTTCGAAGCGGCCGAGGAAGGCGGCGAGCTGTGCGACGTCGCTGATCCGCGCCACCTCGTCGAGGAGCGGCCGGACCGGGTCGAGGCCGAGGGCGTCGGCCCGCTCCTCGTCCATGAACGACGCGTACAGGTCGGCGATCTTGCGTGCCTCGGTGTCGTCGAGGCTGGTCGGGCCGCCCTCGGCGATCTCCTGGATGATCTCCTTGACCTGCTGCTCGGCGACGTCCACGAGCTGCACGAAGGGGCCCCAGCTGGAGCGGTCGTCGGGGATCGGCTCGGTCGCCAGCCAGTGGCCGTTGACGTGTCCGAAGAGGTCGTCCTGCGGGCGGATCGCCGGGTCCATGCCCGGACGTGCGTCATCCAGAGTGCTCATCGACGCAGCCTACCCAGGTCAGGGGCGGTAAAGCGCGTCCCCGTGCGAAGCGGACACGCCACCGCCCCGGCGGCACGGGGCCGACCGGGGCGGTGGAGGTCCGGCAGGGATCAGGCGAGCGAGGCGAGGGCCTCGTTCAGGGTCTGCGACGGGCGCATGACCTGGGCGGCCTTGGCCGGGGCGGGCTGGTAGTAGCCGCCGATGTCGGCCGGGGAGCCCTGGACGGCGATGAGCTCGTCCACGATCTTCTGCTCGTTGGCCTTGAGCGACTCGGCGAGCGGGGCGAAGGCCTTCGCCAGCTCGGCGTCCTCGGTCTGCGCGGCGAGCTCCTGGGCCCAGTACAGGGCCAGGTAGAAGTGCGAGCCGCGGTTGTCGATGCCGCCGAGGCGACGGGTCGGCGACTTGTCCTCGTTGAGGAAGGTGCCGGTGGCGCGGTCGAGGGTCTCGCCGAGGACCTTGGCGCGGGCGTTGCCCGTGGTGGTGGAGAGGTGCTCGAGGGAGACGGCCAGCGCGAGGAACTCACCGAGGGAGTCCCAGCGCAGGTAGTTCTCCTTGACCAGCTGCTGGACGTGCTTCGGGGCGGAGCCGCCGGCGCCCGTCTCGAAGAGGCCGCCGCCGTTCATCAGCGGGACGACCGACAGCATCTTGGCGCTGGTGCCCAGCTCCAGGATCGGGAAGAGGTCGGTCAGGTAGTCGCGCAGCACGTTGCCGGTGACCGAGATGGTGTTCAGGCCCTGGCGGATGCGCTCGACGGACAGCTTGGTGGCGTCCTCCGGGGAGAGGACGCGGATGTCCAGGCCCTCGGTGTCGTGCTCCGGCAGGTACTGCTCGACCTTCTTGATCAGCTGGGCGTCGTGGGCGCGGCCCTCGTCCAGCCAGAAGACGGCCGGGTCACCGGTGGCGCGGGCGCGCGTGACGGCGAGCTTGACCCAGTCCTTGATCGGGGCGTCCTTGGTCTGGCAGGCGCGGAAGATGTCGCCCTCGGCGACCTCCTGCTCCAGGACCACGTTGCCCGCGGCGTCGACCAGGCGGACGGTGCCGGCGGCCGGGATCTCGAAGGTCTTGTCGTGGGAGCCGTACTCCTCGGCCTTCTGCGCCATCAGGCCGACGTTCGGGACGGAGCCCATGGTCGACGGGTCGTAGGCGCCGTTGGCCCGGCAGTCGTCGATGACGACCTGGTAGACACCGGCGTAGCTGCTGTCCGGGAGGACGGCGAGGGTGTCGGCCTCCTGGCCGTCGGGGCCCCACATGTGGCCCGAGGTGCGGATCATGGCGGGCATCGAGGCGTCGACGATGACGTCGGACGGCACGTGCAGGTTGGTGATGCCGCGGTCGGAGTCGACCATGGCGAGCTCCGGGCCCTCGGCGATCTCGGCCGCGAAGGACGCCTTGATCTCCTCGCCCAGGTGCGGCACGGAGTCCAGGCCCTTGAGGATGGTGCCGAGGCCGTCGTTCGGGGACAGGCCGGCGGCGACGAGGGCCTCGCCGTACTTCGCGAACGTCTTCGGGAAGAAGGCGCGCACGACGTGGCCGAAGATGATCGGGTCGGAGACCTTCATCATCGTGGCCTTGAGGTGCACCGAGAACAGGACGCCCTCGGCCTTGGCCTTGGCGATCTGGGCGGTGAGGAACTCGCGCAGGGCGGCGACGCGCAGCACGGAGGCGTCGACGACCTCACCGGCGAGGACCGGTACCGACTCGCGCAGGACCGTGACGGCGCCGTTGTCGGCGACCAGCTCGATCTTGAGGGCGCCGTCCTCGGCGATCACGGCGGACTTCTCGGTCGAACGGAAGTCGTTCTCGCCCATGGTCGCGACGTTGGTCTTGGACTCGGGGGTCCAGGCGCCCATGCGGTGCGGGTGGGCCTTGGCGTAGTTCTTCACCGAGGCGGGGGCGCGGCGGTCCGAGTTGCCCTCGCGCAGGACCGGGTTCACGGCGGAACCCTTGATCTTGTCGTAGCGGGCGCGGGCCTCGCGCTCCTCGTCCGTCTTCGGCTCGTCGGGGTACGCGGGCAGCGCGTAGCCCTGCTCCTGCAGCTCCGCGATGGCGGCCTTCAGCTGCGGGATGGACGCCGAGATGTTCGGCAGCTTGATGATGTTGGCCTGCGGCGTCTTGGCGAGCTCGCCCAGCTCGGCGAGCGCGTCGGCGATGCGCTGGTCCTCGTTCAGGTACTCCGGGAACGAGGCGATGATGCGCCCGGCCAGGGAGATGTCACGGGTCTCGACCCGCACACCCGCGGTGGACGCGTAGGCCTCGATCACGGGCAGGAAGGAATACGTCGCGAGGGCCGGGGCCTCGTCAGTGTGCGTGTAAATGATGGTCGAGTCAGTCACCGGGGGCTCCGCTCCACGTCTTCCACGTCGTCTGCATGTTTCTCAGATTGCTCGACATCAAGATATCTCGTACCGAGCCCTTCTCCGAAAGGGCCCTGCCTGCAGGATCACAGAACCGGCCGCCGGAGGCCCGTCGTCCGCCCCCGGGTCGCCCCACAGCGGAGCCCGAAAGTATGGTGTCCCACCACATGTGCCGCTGACCTGCGTGTTCCTACCTTGTGCCAGCACGCAGTCGTCCCCGCCTTCGCCTGGAAGTGGTGCACATGGCCTCCGCAGCAACCGCTCCGCCCAACCCCGGACACCTCAAGCGCATCGTCGCGGCGAGCCTGATCGGCACCACCATCGAGTGGTACGACTTCTTCCTCTACGGCTCCGCCGCCGCGCTCGTGTTCAACAAGCTCTTCTTCCCCGAGTCCGACCCGCTCGTCGGCACGCTGCTCTCCTTCCTCACCTACGCGGTCGGCTTCGCCGCGCGGCCGCTGGGCGCGCTGGTCTTCGGCCACTACGGCGACCGGCTGGGGCGCAAGAAGCTGCTGGTGATCAGCCTCCTGATGATGGGCGGCGCGACCTTCGCGATCGGTCTGCTGCCCACACACGCCACGGTCGGAACGGCCGCCCCGGTCCTGCTGACCGTGCTCCGTCTCGTCCAGGGCTTCGCGCTCGGCGGCGAGTGGGGCGGCGCCGTCCTGCTGGTCTCCGAGCACGGCGACGCGGACCGGCGCGGCTTCTGGGCCTCGTGGCCGCAGACCGGAGCGCCCGCCGGCCAGCTGCTGGCGACCGGTGTGCTGTCGGCGCTCACCGCGCTGATCTCGGACGCCGCGTTCACCTCCTGGGGCTGGCGCGTCCCGTTCCTGCTCTCCGGGGTCCTGGTGATGGTCGGCCTGTGGATCCGGCTCTCCGTCGACGAGTCCCCCGTCTTCAAGGAGGCGCTGGCCCGCGCCGAGGAGCGCAAGGCCACCGAGCGCGACACCGTGGAGAAGATGCCGCTCGTCGCCGTGCTCCGCCACCACTGGCGCGACGTGCTCGTCGCGATCGGCGCCCGCATGGCCGAGAACATCAGTTACTACGTCATCACCGCCTTCGTCCTCGTCTACGCGACCCTCGATGCCGGGGTCTCCAAGCAGACCGCGCTGAACGCCGTCCTCATCGCCTCCGCCGTGCACTTCGCCGTCATCCCCCTGTGGGGCGCCCTCTCCGACCGCGTCGGCCGCCGCCCCGTGTACCTGCTCGGGGCCGCCGGTGTCGGCCTGTGGATCTTCCCGTTCTTCGCGCTCATCGACGCCGGCGGCTTCGGCAAGCTGCTGCTCGCGGTCACCGTCGGCCTGGTCCTGCACGGCGCCATGTACGCCCCGCAGGCGGCCTTCTTCTCCGAGATGTTCGCGACGCGGATGCGGTACTCGGGGGCCTCGATCGGTGCCCAGTTCGCCTCCGTGGCCGCGGGGGCGCCCGCACCGCTCATCGCGACGGCCCTGCTGTCCGAGTACGGCGACGCCACGATGATCTGCCTGTACGTGATCGCGGCCGCGCTCCTGACCCTGATCGCGGTCGGCGTCGCCCAGGAGACCCGCCACCGCGACCTCGCCGCCGTCGGCTCCGAGGACGGCGCGGCGCCCGCTCCCGCGGACCGGCCGGCCGACGCGCACAAGGTCTGACCCACCGGCCCCCGGCCCGCATCCGGCCCCTCGACCCCCGTACGCCGCCCGGTGTACGGGGGTCACCGTATGCGCAGCGAGGAACCGGACAGGCGGTGCAGTCTCAGGGCGAGCTGGATCTCCAGGGCCCGGGCCGGGGACTGCCAGTCGGGGCCGAGGAGGCGGCCGATCCGCTCCAGGCGCTGCGCCACCGTGTTCACGTGGACGTGCAGGGCGTCCTTGGTGCGGGCCGGGCTCATCCCCGAGTCGAAGTACGCGTCCAGGGTCCGTACGAGATCGGTGCCCCTGCGCGCGTCGTAGTCGACGACCTCGCCGACCGTGCGGGCGACGAAACCGGCGATGTCCCGGCTGTCGGACAGCAGCAGCCCGAGGAAGCCGAAGTCCTCGGCAGCCGCGCCCTCCCCCGCCCGGCCGAGCAGCCGCAGCGCGTCCAGGCAGCGCCGCGCCTCGGCGTGGGCGGCGGCCGCGCGCTCGGCCCGCTCCGCCACGCCCGTGACCGGCGCGGACGCGCCGACGGTGACCGGCTCGTGGATCGCCTCGGACAGACGCCCGGCGACCTGGGCGGCGATCGCGGAGGCCGTGCCCGCGCCCAGCGGCAGGAGCAGCACCGCCTGGCCGTCGCGGGCGGCGGCGAGACCGTGCCGGGTGGCCGCGACGTGGTCGGCGGCCGACCAGAGGCGGCGGCGGGTGGCGGCCTCCTCCTCGGCGTCGGCGGCGGCGGCCTCGATGCGGGCCACGAGCACCACATGGGTGGCGTCCAGGTCCGCGTGGAGCCGGGCGGCCCGCTCCCTCAGCAGGCGCGGGTCGCGGTCGCGCGCGTCGAGGAGGTCGTCGAGGAGCTCGCCGCGGACGCGCTGCTCGGCCTCGGAGGCGGAGCGCCGGGCGAGCAGCAGGAGCGAGGTGACGAGGGCGGCGCGCTCCAGGGTCCGCTGGTCGACGGGGTCGAGGCCGGGATGGCCGCGCAGCACGAGGGCGCCGAGCAGCTCCCCGCCCGCGGCGACGGGCGCGCCCCCGGCGCGGCCCGGGGGCCACGGCGGGGCCCCCGGGGCGGGGGGCGCCCCGGGGGGGCCCGGCGCGGCCCCGACCGCGGCGCCAACCACGGGTACCGCGCGGTGTGGGGGGGGGGGGGCTCGACGGGGCGCGTGGGGCGGTGGTGCGGGGGGGGGGGGGCCCGCGCCCCGCGGGCGCGGAGCTCGACCCCCCCGCCGGCGCGCGGGGCCGCGACCCAGTCGCGGCCGTGGCACACGGCGTGGCCCTCGGCGCGGGAGGCCTCCAGGGCGTCGCCGGGCGCGTCCTCGACGTCGGCGAACTCGACGGTTCCGTCGAGGACCTCGGACACCGCCGCGGCCACGTCGTGCACCCCTCCGCCGCGCAGCACCAGCTCACCGAGCCGGTCGTGGACCTCCGAGGCGCGCTCGACGACGGCGCTGCCGGCGCGGATGATCGCGTTGGCCCGCTCCAGCTCGGCGAGGGCCTGACGGGTCTCCGTGAGCAGGTTCGCCGTGTCGATGGCCGCGGCGGCGAGCGCCGCGAACGAGCCGAGCAGCGCGATCTGCTCCCGCTCGAAGACGCGGGCCCGGCGGTCCGCGGCGAAGAGCACGCCGATGACCTGCGGTCCGAGCATCAGCGGCACGCCCAGGATCGCCACGAGTCCCTCGTCGCCGACGCCCGCGTCGATCGTCCGGGTGTGCTGGAAGCGGACGTCCTTGGAGTAGTCGTCGGTGACGTACGGGCGGGCGGTCTGGGCGACGAGGCCGCCGAGCCCCTCGCCCATGCCGAGGCGCAACTGCTGGAAGCGGGCCGCCACGGAGCCCTCGGTGACCCGCATGTACGTGTCGCCGCGGGCCGGGTCGTTGAGCGTCAGGTAGGCGACGTCCGTGCCGAGCAGGGAGCGGGCGCGCTGCACGATGGCCTGCAGCACCGAGTCGAGGTCGCGCAGTCCCGCCAGGTCGTGCGCGGTCTCGAAGAGAGCGGACAGCTCGGCCTCGCGGCGCCGTCTGCCCTCCATCTCCGCGCGCACGGTCAGCGCGAGGCGCTTGGCCCGCTCCAGCGCGGCGGTCCGCGCGGGGTCGGCGCCCTCGGCGCGTGCGAGCAGCACGGGCTGCTCGTAGGCGTCGGCGGAGGCGCCCCTGGCGAGGAGCTCCAGGAACGGGGCCTCGGCGTCCGTGGTGGTCACCGGGGTGGAGGCCGGGGCTGGGTGCGGTCGGTGGTGCGACATGCTCAACAGAATTACCCGCCGTACGGCCGGCGCCGCCAGCCCTGTGGACAACTCTGGACGGCACAGAATTCCGCTCACCCGTCCGGGTGAGCGGGCGGGGAGCGGGCCTGTGGACGAGGAGGGTCAGTGGGCGGTCCAGCCGCCGTCGAGGACGAGAGAGGCGCCGGTCATGAACGAGGCGGCGGGCGAGCACAGGTACGCCACGGCCTCGGCGACCTCGGCGGGTTCGATGAGCCGCTTGAGCGCGCTGTCCTGCAGCATGATCTCGCTCAGCACCCGCTCCTCGGGGATGCCGTGCGCGGCGGCCTGGTCGGCGATCTGCCGCTCGACGAGCGGGGTGCGCACATAGCCGGGGTTCACGCAGTTCGAGGTGACGCCGTGCGGGGCGCCCTCCAGCGCCGCGGTCTTCGACAGTCCCTCCAGGCCATGCTTCGCGGCGACGTACGCGGACTTGAAGGCGGAGGCCCGCAGTCCGTGCACGGACGACACGTTCACGATCCGGCCCCAGCCCTGCTCGTACATGTGCGGGAGCGCGCCGCGGACGAGCCGGAACGGGGCCTCGAGCATCACGGTCAGGACGGTGTGGAAGACGTCCGGGGGGAACTGCTCGATGGGGCGCACCAGTTGGAGTCCGGCGTTGTTGACGAGGATGTCGCAGCCGGCCGCCGCGGCCTCCGCGGCGTCGAGGTCGGTGAGGTCGAGGACGACCGGTTCGACGCCGTCGGTCTCCTCCGCCAGGGCCGCGAGGCCCTCCGGGTCCCGGTCGACGGCTCTGACCTTGGCGCCCGACGCGGCGAGCCGCTGCGCGCAGGCCCGTCCGATGCCGCCGGCGGCGCCGGTGACGAGTGCGGTGCGGCCGCCGAGGTCGAGGGGTGCGGCGTGGGCTGCGGCGAAGGGGGTGCGCGGGGTCATGCTCCGCACACTAGGCAGCCGCTCCCCGCCACCCGATGTGGTGAGCACCCATACTTCAGCGCCCGGACATGGTCTCGAACCATGTCGGTCCGTCGGACTGGGCCTGCTTGATGCGGAACAGGGCGAACTCCTGAAGCGGAGGCAGCGCGTCGAGGGCGAACCAGCCGACTTCGAGGGACTCGTCGTCGTTCACGCGCGCCTCGCCGCCGGTGGCCCGGCAGCGGAATGTCGTGTCCATGAACTGGCAGGTGTCGCCGTTGGGATAGGTGACCGGGGGCAGGGCCTGGACGAGCACGACCCGCTCGACGACGCACTCGACGCCGGTCTCCTCGTACACCTCGCGCACGGCGACGTCCGCGGGCTGCTCGCCCGGCTCGGGGATGCCGCCGATGATCGACCACTTGCCGGTGTCCGCACGCCGGCCGAGCAGGACGCGGCCCTCGTCGTCGAAGACGATCGCGCTGACCCCGGGCAGGAGGAGCAGCTGGTGGCCCGCGGTGGCCCGGATGGTGCGGATGAACTCAGGAGTAGCCATGCCCGCGAGCCTAACCGGGCCGCCGCCCCGTCCTGACGCGCCGGCCGCGTCAGGCCTCCGTGCGGCGGGCGCGGCGGGAGCGCGTCACGGCCCAGGCCAGACCGCCCGCGCCGATCGCGACGAGCAGCACCTCGGGCCAGACGCCCGCGCGCGTGGCGAGGGTCTCGCTGGTGCGCCGGGGCACGTCGGCGATCAGGGTGTCGGGCTCGAACATGCCGGTGCGCTGGGCGATCGACCCGTCGGGCCGGATGACGGCGCTGACCCCGCTGGTGACCGGCACCATGACGGCGCGGCCGTGCTCGACGGCGCGCACCCGGTCCATCGCGAGCTGCTGGTAGGTCATCTGGCTGAGCTCGAACGTGGCGTTGTTGCTCGGCACGGAGAGGATCTCGGCGCCCGCGTCGACCTGGTCGCGCACGACGTCGTCGAAGGCAGCCTCGTAGCAGGTGATGTTGCCGATCTTCGTGCCGTTCATGTCGAAGGCGACGGCCTTCTCACCAGGCACGAAGTTCCCGGCCCGGTCCACGTCCTTGCTGAAGATCCGGAAGAAGCTCCGGTACGGCATGTACTCGCCGAACGGCTGCAGGTGCCGCTTGTCGTACGTGGCACCAGGGCCCTTCGCGGGGTCCCAGAGGATGAGCCGGTTGCGGGTCGAGCCGTCCTTCGCCGTGACGACCGCGCCCACGGAGATCGGCGCGCCGACCGCCTCGGCGGCCTTGCTGATCTCGTCGTAGGCGTCCATGTTCACGTAGGGGTCGATGTCCGAGGAGTTCTCGGGCCACAGCACGAGGTCGGGGCGCTTCGTCTCACCCTTCTTGATGCGCTCGGCGAGCTTCATGGTCTCGCGCACGTGGTAGTCGAGGACGGCGCGCCGCTGGGCGTTGAAGTCGAGGCCCATGCGGGGCACGTTGCCCTGGATGAGCGCCACGCGCGCGGTGCCGGCCTCGGCTCCGGTCGGCACGAAGGGCAGCAGGACCGCACCGGCGACGACCGGGGCGACGGTGAAGGCGGCGGCCGCGACGACGCCGCCGTCGCGCAGGACCCGGGCGCGCTCCCGGCCGCGGAGGGGCTTGAGGCGCAGGGCGAGCGCGCCGAGCCCGAAGCCGCTGAGGACGACCGCGAAGCCGAGCAGCGGGGTGCCGCCGAGCGAGGCGAGCGGCAGGAACACACCGCTGGGCTGCCCGAACGCGACCTTGCCCCAGGGGAAACCGCCGAAGGGGAAGCGGGCGCGCAGCGCCTCGTCCGCGATCCACACGCCGCTCGCCCACAGAGGCCAGAGGGGAAGCTTGGACACGTACGCGATCCCGAGCCCCGCCAGGGAGAGGACCAGCGCCTCGGCCAGGGCCAGCGCGAGCCACGGCAGTGGACCGACGTCGACGCCGGTCCACGACAGCAGGGGCACCAGATAGGCGAGACCGAACACCAGGCCGAGGCCGAAACCCGCCCTCATGCGCCGCCCGTACACGGCCACCCCGAACAGCGCGAACGCGAGCGGCGCCAGCCACGGCAGCTCGCGCGGCGGGAAGCTCAGGTAGAGCAGCAGTCCGGCGGCGGCCGCGAGGAGGACGGGCGCGAACCGTCGCAGGTGGGAGCGGCGGGCGGGCGTCTGTGCGGGCTCGTCCGACGGGGCGACGGAAGGTGCGGTGGCGGTCACGCGGGGAGTCTACGGCGCGGGGCCTGCCGCGGGACATGCCGGGCGAGGCGGTGGCCCGGGTCCCGGCAGGTCGCGCGTGTGACCGTGCCGCAACGTTCCTGCGCAAGGCGGGCCCAATCCGCCGCGCCAGCCGTTACCGTGTGCCCGGGTTCCCCGCGAACGACCGGATCCGGCCATCGCGCGGGGGTGCCCGTCACTAGTCGGGGGGCTACGGGTGGGAACGACGGGGTGGCCTGCGCGCACGGGCCCGGAACCGGCCCGGCGGCGCCGAGGTCTGCCGGACGCCGTGGGCATCGCGGTGCTCGGCGCCTGCGCCGTGTGGACACTGATCAGCGCGACCGCGCGGACGGGGCGCCCCGAGGGCGTGCTCCTCGCCGTCCTCGCCGTCGCCGCGGGGTACGCCTGCGGGCGGATCGGCGGCGCCCTCGTCCCCCTAGGAGCGTCGTGCCTGGTCGGCTGCGGCGGCCTCGGCATCGCGCTCCTCGCCCCCGGATCGGTCCCCGCGCCCGACACCCTGGCTCCCCTGGGCCGCTCCGGGGCCACCGCCGCCCTGCTGGCCCTGTCGGCGGGCGCGCTGTGCTGTGCGGCCTGGTCGGCCCGGCGCGGGGAACTGCGGGTCGGGCTGCACCTAGCGGGCGCGGGTGTCGTCGTCGTGGCCGCGGTCACCGGTTCGGGCGCCGGGGTCGCCGCCTGCACGGCGGTCGTCCTGTGCTCACTCGCGGCGGCCCGGATGCGCCGGCGAGCGCTGGGCCTCGCCGGCCTGGGGCTCGGCACCGCCCTCATGGTCGCGGTGAGCCTGGCCCTGGCCCAGGGCGTGCTGCCGTCCGGCCTCGCGGACACCCTGGAGGGCCGGATCACCCGGCACCGCCTCCAGCTCTGGCACGAGGCCCTGCGGCTGGCGAAGTCCGATCCCGTGCTCGGTGTCGGACCCGGCCGCTTCGGCGAACTCGACACGAGCCTCGTCGCGACCGCCCCGCCGGACGGCAAGCCGCACTCGGCCGTGCTCCAGGTCGCCGCCGAGCAGGGCGCCATCGGCCTCTTCCTGCTGGCCGCCGCCTACTGCTGGGTGCTCTACGTCCTGTGGCGCTCCGCCCGCTCGACCCCGGTCGTCCTCAGCGCGGGCGCGGCCCTGACCGCGGTCGCCGTGCTGGCCACGGTCGGCAACGCGCTGAGCTTCACCAGCGTGACGGCCGGTGTGGGCCTGCTCGCCGGCATGGCGACCGCGGAGCCGCTCGCGGAGGAGCCCCCGCACGACGAGGCGGCCGCCCCGGAACGGGTCCGGGACGGCCGCTGACGCATCGGGCTCAGAGCGCCGCGGTGGGCTTCAGCCGGTCACGGATGTGCCGGACCGCGCTCTCCGCGTTGTCGACCGTGACCGTGAACTTGCGGCCGTCGCCCAGGCTCAGCACGAGGCCCTCGCCGCGCCGCACCACGACGGCGGTGCCGATCTCGGGGCGCCAGCGGTAGCCCCAGCCGCCCCACTGGCGCGGCGTGACTCTGGGCGCGAAGTCGGCGTCGACGACGTGGTCGAGCGGGATGCGGCGGCGCGGCAGTCCGACATGGCCGCAGCGCACCTCGAGGTGGTCCTTGTCGACCTTCACCGCGACGTGCAGGAACGCGAGCGTGCCGAAGAGGATGAGCAGGCCGACCGCGATGAGGCCGACCACCGACATGGCGAGGGCCGCGATGCCCGTCGCCCAGGAGCTGTCCACGGCCAGCTCGATGCCCAGGGCCAGGCAGGCGAGGCCGCCCAGCGCCAGCAGCCACTGCACCCGGTTGTGCGCGTGGCCGGTCCAGACGTCGCCGCCCGGCGCGGTCGTGCGGCGCCCGGGACGCTCTCCTGCGGCGTGTTGCCTCATGTCATCGAGCGTACTCAGATTCCGCTGCGAAGGCACCGCCTTGCGGAGGGTGACTCCCCCGTACGGCGCCGGGCGTCACCCGGCGTGGCTGACCGCCTGCAGTCCGCGTCCCTCGGCGTAGGTGAGCGCGGCAGGCGGCAGCGTCTCGTGGCGCCCGCTGAGGATCACGGTGAGCCCGCCGCGGACCTCGGTGGCCGGCTCGGGGCGCGCGCCGATCCGGCGTAGGGCCTGCGCGGCGACGGCGCCAGCGCTGCCGTGGAGCACGAGCGGCTCGGCTCCGGGCTGCTGCACGGCGGCCCGGATGCGCTCGGCGACGAGCTCGTAGTGGGTGCAGCCGAGCACGACGGCCCGTACGTCACGGGGCGTGAGCGCGGCGGCGGCCGCGACGGCCCGGTCGATGCCGTCCTCGTCGGCCCACTGCACGGCGTCGGCGAGGCCCGGGCAGGGCACCTCGGTGACCTCGACGCCCGCGGCGAAGTCACGGATCAGGCCGCGCTGGTACGGGCTGCCGGTCGTGGCGGGGGTGGCCCAGATGGCGATGGGGCCGCCGCCGGCGGCCGCGGGCTTGATCGCGGGCACGGTACCGATGACGGGGATGTCCGGCTCGAGGAGCGCGCGGACGGCGGGCAGCGCGTGCACCGTCGCCGTGTTGCACGCGATGATCAGGGCGTCCGGGCCGTGCGCCGCGGCGGCCTCGCAGGCCGCCAGAGCGCGCTGCGTGACGTCCTCGGAAGTGCCTCGGCCCCACGGCATGTTGTCCGGGTCCGAGGAGAGCACGAGGTCGGCGTCCGGCCGCAGGGTCCGTACCGCGGCGGCGGCCGCGAGCAGTCCGATTCCCGAGTCCATCAGCGCGATCTTCACCCGGAAACCATAGACGATGCCGCCGACACGGCGGCCTCGGTGGGGCAGACTGCGGCGGATGGACGTCGTTGCGTGGATCACCGCGGCCTCGCTCGCCGCGTGGGTGTGGCTGCTGCTCTGCCAGGGCTTCTTCTGGCGCACCGACCTGCGGCTCCCGCCGCGCGCGGAGCCCGCCGCGTGGCCCGACGTCTGTGTCGTGGTGCCGGCCCGCGACGAGGCGGCCGTGCTGCCGGACAGCCTCCCCTCGCTCCTGGCGCAGGACTATCCCGGGCGCGCGGAGATCTTCCTGATCGACGACGGCAGCACCGACGGCACCGGGGACGTGGCCCGCGCCCTCGCGGAGCGCCACGGCGGACTGCCGCTGACGGTCGCCTCCCCCGGTGAGCCGCCCGCCGGCTGGACCGGGAAGCTCTGGGCCGTGCGGCACGGCATCGCCCTGGCACGCGCGCGTGAGCCGGAGTACCTGCTGCTCACCGACGCGGACATCGCGCACGGGCGGCAGAGCCTGCGCGAACTGGTGGCGTCGGCGCACGCCGGGGGCTACGACCTGGTGTCGCAGATGGCACGGCTGCGCGTGGCGAGCGCGTGGGAACGGCTGGTCGTGCCCGCGTTCGTCTACTTCTTCGCGCAGCTCTATCCCTTCCGCCGGATCGCCGTACGGGGTTCGCGCACGGCCGCGGCCGCGGGCGGCTGCGTGCTGCTGCGCACGGAGGCGGCGGAGCGGGCCCGGATCCCCGACGCGATCCGTCAGGCGGTGATCGACGACGTGTCGCTCGCCCGCGCGGTGAAGGGCTCCGGCGGGCACATCTGGCTCGGCCTGGCCGACCACGTGGACAGCGTGCGCCCCTACCCCCGGCTCGCCGACCTGTGGCAGATGGTGTCGCGCAGCGCGTACGCGCAACTGCGGCACAACCCGGTCGTCCTGCTGGGCACGGTGCTGGGCCTGGCGCTCGTCTATCTCGTCCCGCCGCTCGCCCTGATCGCCGGAGCGGCGACGGGCAGTGCGGCGACGGCCGTCCTCGGCGGGCTCGCCTGGGCCGTGATGGCGGGCACCTACACGCCGATGCTGCGCTACTACGGGCAGCCGGTGTGGCTCGCCCCGCTCCTGGCGTTCACCGCGTTCCTGTACCTCCTGATGACGGTGGACTCCGCCGTGCAGCACTACAGAGGGCGCGGCGCCGCATGGAAGGGGCGCACCTACGCCCGTCCCGACGCGGCGCCCGAACAGCGGTGAACGGCGCTTCTACGGAGCGTCACTTGCGGCCTGGCGTCCAGTTCATGCCCCATCCGTAGACCTGGTCCACGGTGCGCTGCGGGCTGACGCCGCGCTCCGGGACGAGGTAGCGGGCCTCGCGCTGCACGGTCAGGTCCTGCCCCGTGCCGGTGATCAGGGCGAGGGCGCAGACCGTGGAGGGGACGGTGCACTCGTCGAGCGAGAAGTCGATCGGTGCGCCGCCCTGCGGGGTCAGCGTGACGGTCGCGTGGAGGTCGGCGAAGCTGCGCGCGCCTTCGTAGATGGTCACGAAGATGAGGATGCGGCGGAACGCCTGCTTGTGGTCCAGGTTGATGGTGAGGTTCTCGCCGGTGGCGACGCTTCCGGTCCGGTCGTCGCCGTCGAGGTGGATGTACGGCGGCTGGTGCAGCGCCCCGAAGGCGTTGCCCAGGGCCTGGACGACACCCTTGCGGCCGTCGGCGAGCTCGAAGAGGGCGCAGAGGTCGAGGTCCAGGTCGCGGTGCATCGCGGTGGCGCGGCCGCGCTTGCTCCCCCAGCCGCTGAACTGCTTGCGCATCTCCCAGTTGAGGTTGACGCGCATCGCGCCCGAGGTGCCGCCCTGTTTGGCGAGGGAGACGGAGGGGGCGGCCTTGGTGAGCGTGACCTTGGTGAGGCGGACCGGCTCGGGGGCCGGGGACGGGGGTGCGGTCGGCGGGGCCGGAGGCATCGGGGGTGCGGGGGCGACGGGCGGCGGCACCGTCGCCGGGCGGGCCGGTGCCTGGGGCGCGGGCGGCGGGGGCGGCGCTGCGTGCTGCGGCTCGTCGACAGTGATGCCGTAGTCCGTGGCGAGGCCCTCGAGACCGGTGCTGTAGCCCTGGCCGACGGCGCGGAACTTCCAGGCGCCCTGGCGCCGGTAGAGCTCGCCGAGGACGAATGCGGTCTCCACGGTGGCGTCAGTGCTGTCGAAGCGGGCGAGTTCGGCGCCGCCGGCCGCGTCGAGGACGCGGACGTACAGTCCGGGGACCTGCCCGAAGGCGCCGCCGTCGGCCGACGCGGCGAGGACGATGCGCTCGATGCCGGGCTCCACGCGCGCGAGGTCGACCGCGAGCGTGTCCGTCACGGCTCCTGCGGAGGCGTTCTTGCCCTCGTGCCGGACGGCGCCGGAGGAGTGCACGGGCTGGTTGTAGAACACGAAGTCGGCGTCCGAGCGGACCTTTCCGGCCACCAGAAGGAGAGCGGACGCGTCGGCGTCGGGGACGCCGGGACCGGACCGCCATCCCAATTCGACGCGGACCGCCGGAGCCGGCACCGCGACATTCGATCCCTTGGCCATTGTCATGTCTGCCCCCAACGCTCGTCTCCGGCTTCCCGGTCAACCTATTCCCAGGCCCCCACGGCACCCCAGAGGCACGTCCGAAGATCACTGGCCAACCGCCGGTAACCCGCCTGTACTCGGCCTTTACACGATTCCAACGCCGCCGGACGACCGATTTTCCCAAGTTCGCTCGGATTGGGGACGCGCGGTCACACCCGGCGCTCAAAAGAACCCTCTTATCGGTCTACCCCAACCACCACATCGTGGGCTTAACTTATGTGCCATGACCTCCCCCCGCTCCACCTATGGCGGCGGTTACTACTCCGCGCCGTCCTTCCCGGACACTCCGATCTACGATTCTCTCGTCGCAGAGCGGGGCACACCCCAGATCGCTCCGATCCGGGTCTCCCCCGCGTACGACACCGGCAGTCATCTGCCCGCGCTGCCGTCGGCGCTGCCCGCGCTCCCGGCCGCGCCCTCCGCACCCCAGCCCCAGTACGGCTACGCGGCCCCGCAGCCCGCCCCGATGCAGGCCGCGCCGACCGCCTACATCCCGCAGCAGGCGAGCGCCCCGCGCGGCTACCCGGGCCCGCAGGCCCAGCCGCAGCGCCCGATGCAGAGCACCGGCTACGAGGCGATGCGTCCGGCCGCCCCGCGTCCCGCGCCCGCCCCGGCCCCGTACGAGGACCCGTACAACCGGCAGCAGTACCGCGGCTACTGACGGTCCGGGCCCCCACCGGGCCCGAACTCGGGGGCCGTCCGTGCCTGCTGGCAGGATGGCCCCATGTCGAATCCCGCACTCAGTTCGATCCACGTCCACCCGCTCAAGGCGGTTCGGGGGCACGCGCCACAGGCGGCGGACGTGGAGCCCTGGGGGCTCGCGGGCGACCGGCGCTGGGTGCTGGTCGACACCGCGGGCAAGATCGTCACCCAACGGCCGCACCCGCGTCTCGCGTTGGCCGCCGCCGAGCTCCTGCCCGGCGGCGGCGTCCGGCTGTCCGCACCCGGCATGGACCCGCTGACGGTAGGCGTGCCCGCGCCCGTGGCCACGACCGTCATCGACGTCTGGGGCGACAAGGTCGAGGCGGTTCTCGCGGACGACGCCGCGCACGCCTGGTGGAGCGCGTACCTCGGCGCCGACGTGCGCCAGTTGCACCTGGACGACCCGGCGACGCGGCGCCCCATCGACCCCGCGTACGCCCGCCCCGGCGAGACGGTCAGCTTCGCCGACGGGTATCCGCTGCTGCTGACGACGGCGTCCTCGCTGGACGCGCTCAACTCGCTGATCGCCCAGGGTGATCACGCGGACGAGGGCCCGCTGCCGATGGACCGTTTCCGGCCGAATGTCGTCGTGTCCGGCACCGCCCCCTGGGCGGAGGACGACTGGTCACGCATCGCCATCGGTGACGTCACCTTCCGTGTCGCCAAGAAGTCGGGCCGCTGCGTCGTCACGACCACGGACCAGGCGACCGCGCAGCGTGGCAAGGAGCCGCTGCGCACGCTCGCCCGGCACCGCCGCTTCGGTGACCAACTGTGCTTCGGGACCAATCTCGTGCCCGAGACCACGGGCACCGTCCGCGTCGGGGATCCCCTGATCATCCTCTGACCGGCGGCCGCCCTCCTTCGGCTCCTCCTCGAACAGATCCGCTCACGACCCTCGAATAAGCGTCACCCCCAGGGGAACCCGGAGCCTCGACCCGCCGTTAGGAGACAATGGCGGGACAATGGCACCGCGGAGCCGTCGGCCTGTGCGGCGGGTGGGGTGATGTCGCTCTCTCTTCGCCCCTCCGGCGCGTGAACGCCGCCGCCGCGGGCTATGACGGGAGCGGAAGGGGGTGCGGACCGTGCGAGCGA
Organism: Streptomyces sp. NPDC059524; assembly: GCF_042749255.1. Lineage (NCBI taxonomy): Bacteria > Bacillati > Actinomycetota > Actinomycetes > Kitasatosporales > Streptomycetaceae > Streptomyces > Streptomyces sp. NPDC059524. Next base: position 20,346 of record NZ_JBHYTK010000089.1, read on the forward strand.
TCGTCGGACTCTGGCGTTGGCGCCACAATCCGCTGCGGCGCGGCACCGATCTGGCCGAGGCCTGGATCGCGTTGGCCGCCCTGGTCCTCATCGTCGTGGCGGGCCCCGTCGTCGGGGTCGTCGCGGGATCCCTGTCGCGGGACGCCCTGTACAGATCGGTGGACGAGCAGCACAGCCACCGGCAGGAGGTCGTCGCGACGGTCGTGAAGAAGGTGGCCCAGCCGCCCCTGGACACGGACCCCGAGACCGCGACCGCGCGGGACGCGCACAGCCGCGTCGTCGCCACCTGGACGGCGCCGGACGGCTCGGCGCACCGTGACCGGGTCGTGGCCGCCCTCAAGTCTCCGCAGAGCGGCGACACCTTCCCGCTGTGGACCGACGAGCAGGGTCATGTCGTCGGCCGGCCGCTGGACAAGGCGACGGCGACGACGCACGCGGTGCTGGCCGGATTCGGTGCCGCGGTCGCCCTCACGGGTCTGGTCGAGGGCACACGGAGAGTGGTCGTCTGGCGCATGGTCCGCCGCCGGTACGCGCGTTGGGACCACGCCTGGGACATCGCGGGGCCCGACTGGGGCCGGACCGGCACGGGCAGCTGACGGGCTCTCGACTCTGGTCAACCAGGGTGCCGCACGCACGCTACGGTGGACCCACCTTTGGCAGAAGCAGCGCCGGGCAGGGCGCGAACGGACCCGCGTACGACGAGGTGGGGGCAGATCAGCGCCATGGCACAGGGCACGGTCCAGGTGACGCACACGGGCACTTCGCGGTGGCGCCGCCGCACAGGCGAGTACGCCTCCCTCGCCGCGGCCCTGGACGCGGCGGGCGACGGCGACGTCCTGACGATCGCCCCGGGCACCTACCGGGAGAACCTGGTGGTGCAGCGTGCGGTAACGCTCCGTGGCCCCGAGGGCTCCCCCGGTTCGGTGCGCATCGCGCCCGCCGACGGGGTGCCGCTGACGGTCCGCTCGTCGGCGACGGTCCAGGACCTGCATCTGGAGGGCCAGGACGCCGCGGCGCCGGCCCTGCTGATCGAGGAGGGCGCACCGGAGATCATGGACATACGGGTCGTGACCCGGTCCGCCTCCGGCATCGAGGTGCGCGGCGGCGCCCGCCCGACGGTCCGCCGCTGCACGGTGGACAATCCGGCGGGCATCGGCATCGCCGTGCTCGACGGCGGCGGCGGTGTCTTCGAGGAGTGCGAGATCGTGGCGGCCGGTCAGGCCGGTGTCGCGGTGCGCGGCGGGGCCCACCCGCGCCTGGAGCGCTGCCGGGTGCATCACGCCTCGGGCGCCGGGCTCTCCGCGACCGGCGAGCACAGCGGCCTGGAGGCCGTGGGCTGCGAGGTGTACGAGGTCAAGGGCGCCGGGGTGCAGATCACCGGCCGGGCGGTCGCCCACCTGACGGACTGCGACGTGCACCGCACCACGTCCGACGGCGTCACGATGGACACCGACGCGGTGCTGACGCTGGCGGACTGCCGCATCCACGACATCCCGGAGAACGCGATCGACCTCAGGTCCCGTTCCGTCCTGACACTGACCCGCTCCACGGTGGGCCGCTTCGGGCGCAACGGCCTGTCGGTGTGGGACCCGGGCACGCGCGTGGACGCCAACCAGTGCGAGATCCACGACAGTACGGGCGACTACCCGGCGGTGTGGGTGAGCGACGGGGCGACGGCCGTCCTCGAGTCGTGCCGCGTGCACGACGTACCGGACGCGCTGTTCGTGCTCGACCGCGGCTCGCGCGTCGACGTGGTGGACAGCGACCTGTCGCAGGTGCGGAACACGGCGGTGTCGGTGTCCGACGGCGCGACCGCGCAACTCGACGACTGCCGAATCCGCGAGGCGGCGACGGGTGCCTGGTTCCGTGACCACGGCAGCGGCGGCACGCTCGCCAACTGCACGGTGGACACGACCCAGACGGGCGTGATCGTCACGAAGGGCGCCGACCCCACGATCGAGCGCTGCACGGTCACCTCGCCCGCGGAAGCCGGCTTCTACGTGTCGGCGGGCGGCCGCGGCACGCTGACCGGCTGCCGGGTGACGGGCAGCGGCGGTTACGGCTTCCACGTGATCGACGGCTGCCGCACCACCCTGCGCAAGTGCCGCACGGAGCGGTGTGCGCGCGGCGGTTACGAGTTCGCGGAGGACGGGCCTCAGGTGGAGGACTGCACCAGCGACGAGAGCGGCGGGCTGCGGCCCGGCGCCCAGGCCCCCGCGCCCGAGCCGGTCGTACAGACGGCGACGCAGACCGTCGGACTGCTGAGCGCGGTGCCCGACCAGCGGCCCGCGGCGGCCACCGAGGAACCCCCGTCGGCCGCGCGCTCGTCGAAGGACGTGCTGGGTGAACTCGACGCGCTGGTGGGCCTGGAGAGCGTGAAGCGCGAGGTGCGGGCGCTCACCGACATGATCGAGGTGGGACGCCGGCGCCAGGAAGCGGGGCTCAAGGCCGCGTCCGTGCGCCGCCACCTGGTCTTCACCGGCTCCCCCGGCACCGGCAAGACGACGGTGGCGCGGCTGTACGGGGAGATCCTGGCCTCGCTGAACGTGCTGGAGAAGGGCCACCTCGTCGAGGTGTCCCGGGTCGACCTGGTCGGCGAGCACATCGGCTCGACGGCGATCCGCACCCAGGAGGCCTTCCAACGAGCCCACGGCGGTGTCCTGTTCATCGACGAGGCGTACGCCCTGTCCCCCGAGGACTCGGGACGGGACTTCGGGCGCGAGGCCATCGACACGCTGGTCAAGCTGATGGAGGACCAGCGGGACGCGGTCGTGGTGATCGTCGCCGGGTACACGGCGGAGATGGAGCGCTTCCTCTCGGTCAACCCCGGTGTGGCGTCCCGCTTCTCACGCACCATCACCTTCTGCGACTACCTGCCGGAGGAGCTGCTGCGGATCGTCGAGCAGCAGGCCGACGAGCACGAGTACCGGCTGGGCGACGGCACGGGCGAGACGCTCCTGAAGTACTTCACCGAGATGCCGAAGGGCCCCGCGTTCGGCAACGGCCGAACGGCGCGGCAGACCTTCGAGTCGATGGTGGAGCGGCACGCGGGGCGGGTCGCCCAGCTCCCGGAGCCGAGCACGGACGACCTCACCCTGCTCTATCCGGAGGACCTGCCGGCGCTGCCCTGAGCCTCACCGCTCTCGTGAGCCGCCCCGTCGGGACGCGGCTCGCCCTCGGCAAGCGGTTCGCCTTCGGGGCGCGGCTGCGGCAC
>NZ_JBHYTK010000089.1:23569-32497 GCF_042749255.1 Streptomyces sp. NPDC059524
GGGACGCGGGGGGGCTGGGGGGGGGGGGGGGGGGGGGGACGCGGGGGGGGGGGGGGGGTGGGCCTGTGGGGGCCGCCGCCGCGCGAGCAGCCGGGCGCGTTCCCCGGCGAAGACCGGGTCGGCCTGGTAGTCGCTGTGGCCCAGGATCGGCGCGGGCAGCGGGTGCCGCTCGGTGCGTCCGTAGGCGAGCGGGTCGAGCAGGGCCGGGTGGTCGACCTGCTCCGCGCCGTCGCCGGGCAGGCCGATCGGCCCGCCGATAGGGTCGGTCCTGCGGTACAGGTTCCGCCAGCAGTCGACCTGGCGGTGCAGGGAGGCCAGCGCCGACGGGCCGAAGTGCACAGGGAACCAGCGACCGTAGAGCCGCTCCAGCGGTGAGCCGTAGGTGAGCAGGGCGACGCGTTTGCGGACGGCGGGGTGCAGTTGCCAGGCCGCGGCGGCGGCGAGGACGCTGCCCTGGGAGTGGCCCGACAGGACGAGGCGGCCTCCGGTGGCGCGGGTCCAGCCGGCCATGCGCCAGGTCAGGTCGGGGACGGCGCGCTCCGCGTAGCAGGGCGGGGCGAAGGGGTGGGCGGCGCGCGGCCAGAAGGTGCCGACGTCCCACAAGATGCCGATGGTGCGGCGCGCGGAGGCGTCCTTGTACGCGCGCCGGCCCGAGGTGACGAGAAGTATGAAGCCGAGTCCGACGAGCCATGAGCCGAGTGCCTGCGCGGCCTCGGCGGCGCCCTCGACGATCGGGTAGGTACCGTCGGCGGCGGCGCCGGGCACCTTGCCGGTGGCCCAGGCGCCGGCCACGGCCAGGGCGCCGAGCAGCAGGGTCACGGCGCCGACTGCGCCGATCATCATGGGGGCGCGGTCGGTGAGCGCGGCCCGCGCGCGAGTGCCGGCGATGCGCTCGGTACGGGCGTGGTCGGGGCGGTGCTCCCCCTGGAGGTCGGCGTCGTCGTGCAGGTCGTAGTCGCGCAGGACCTGCGCCACCTCCTGCTTCTTCATGCGGAGGGCGCGCACGGCGAGGTAGGCGCCGAGGACCGCGAGGACGACGAGGAGCGGCGGGATGACGGACGCCTGCCAGGTCAGCAGGACGGGCGGGCCCGCGATGGTGTGGCCGGTGCCGTCGAGCCAGTCGGCGACGCGCTGGGCGACGCCGCCGGTCATGACGCCGCCGAGGGCGCAGGCCAGCATGGCGGTGGCGGGTCCGCCGAGGCCGCGCAGCGCGGTGCGGCGGTCGGGGGCCGTGCGGTAGAGCGCGCGGGCGACGAGCGCGGCGCACAGGACGAGGGCGCCCTGGACGAGGGCGATGCCGCCGAACGTCGTGTCGCCCGGCAGCCGTCCGGCGGACTGCCAGCCGGGCCGGGACCAGGCGGCGTAGAGCACCGTCAGGGCGAGAAGGGCGAGGGCTCCGCGCGGGAGGGCGCGCAGGACGGTGCGGTCGATGGTGGTGTCGAGGCGGTTCTCGCTGCGGCCGCGCCGGGCCACGACGACGACGACCGTGGCGGCGCCGGCGATCAGCGCGCCGACGAAGATCCAGCCGAGGAGGTTCAGGAGCGCGGGGCCGCCGGAGCCGCGGTCGTACCGGGCGGCGGAGGTGCCGACGGCGGCGGACACCGTGAGCAGTCCGGCGGCGGTGTGCGCGGCCCGCAGCCGGGCGACGAGCCGGCGGCCGTACCAGAAGCCGGGCTTGCCGAGGGCGGAGGTGGGGCCGCTGTCGTCGGCGTCGGGCTCGTGCGGCAGCGGGCGCTGCGACTCGTAGGCGCTCCAGGTGCGGTGCGAGAGGTACCACAGGAGGGTCGTCAGCGCGGTCGGCACGATCGCGGCGAGGGCGAGTCGGCGGCCGGGCTGGCTCCACCATCCGCCGCTGCCGTCCGGGCCCGCGGCGAGGAAGCCGAGCCAGCTGTGCCGCTCGGCGCACGCGACGGTGCCCGCGCACTGCCAGGCGGCCAGGTCGAGCGCGACCTCGCAGGCCGCGGCGACCAGGAGGACGGTCAGGGTGAGGCCGATGAAGCGGATCAGCAGGCCGTACAGGCGGACGGCCTTGGGCTTCTGCCGGGCGTTGGGGCGCATCCAGTGGGCCAGGTTCACGACCATGAAGGGCAGCAGGAGCAGCCACAGGGCGCGGGAGCCGTTGCCCGAGGTGAGGTTGCACCACACGTACGCCTCGGGGACGGGCTTGCCGCGGTAGTCGTCGGGCCGCTTCTCGGCGTCGCGGTCGGTGACGCGGCGGAAGAGGGCCGAGGTGTCGTCGCCGGAGATCCGGACGGTGCGCGGATCGTCGAGCATGGCTTCGGGCGTGGTGCCGCCGACGCCGTGCACCAGGAGTTCGAGGGCGGTCTCGTCCGCGCGCCTCGGGTGCCGGCCGCCGCCTTCTCCGTCGTGCTGTTCGTGCGCCATATTGATGTGTCCCCCGTTCTTCAGGGGACCAGGATCCCGGCTCTCCGCTTGTGTGCGTACCCCTCGTCACCGAATCTCCCCGACCTGTCACCCAGGTGGTCTTCGAGCGCGGGACAGGTGGTGCCACCGGTGTCGGTGCCACGTGCGAGGATGACGAGCGGACCGTGGACGACGGCGGTGCGACCGGTGTGACGAGGCGAAGGGACCCGACGGGACGTGAGCGAGAATCAGAACCTGCTCGCGGAGCAGCGCCGCACCCTGATCCTCGACGAGGTCCGCCGCCGCGGCGGCGTCCGGGTCAACGAACTGACCAGGCAGCTCGGCGTGTCCGACATGACGGTGCGCCGCGATCTGGACGCGCTGGCCCGTCAGGGCGTCCTGGAGAAGGTGCACGGCGGCGCGGTCCCGGTCGTCGACGCGAGCACCCACGAGCCGGGCTTCGAGGCGAAGTCGGGCCTGGAGCTGAGCGCCAAGGAGGACATCGCGCGGGCGGCGGCGGCGCTGGCGGCGCCCGGCTCCGCGATCGCCCTGTCCGGCGGTACGACGACGTACGCGCTGGCGCAGCACCTGCTCGACGTGCCGGACCTGACGGTGGTGACCAATTCGGTGCGGGTGGCCGACGTGTTCCACACCGCGCAGCGCAGCGCGGGCAGCCGGCCGGGGGCGGCGACGGTGGTGCTGACCGGCGGGGTGCGCACGCCGTCGGACTCGCTGGTGGGGCCGGTCGCGGACCAGGCGATCGCGGCGCTCCACTTCGACGTGCTGTTCCTCGGTGTGCACGGGATCAGTCCGCGGGCGGGTCTGTCGACGCCGAACCTGGCGGAGGCGGAGACGAACCGGCGGCTCGTGCAGTCCGCGCGCCGGGTCGTGGTGGTCGCGGACCACACGAAGTGGGGGACGGTGGGCCTGAGTTCGTTCGCCTCGCTCGACCAGGTCGACACGCTGGTCACGGACCGGGGGCTCGCCCCGGAGGCGCGGGCCGAGGTCGCCGAGCACATGCGGCTGGTCGTCGCGGGTGAGCCGGAGAGCGGTACAGACATCTGACGGCGCGGCCGCTATGGTGGCGCGAGCCCGGTCGCCGGGCGTGTCGCGCAAGCATGCCGAGCCGTCGTCCTCTGTGGGAGCTGAGCGTTCATGGCACGTCGTCTGCTGCCCGTCGGCCCGGACTTCGTGGAGACCGCGCCGCTGCGTCTGGTCTTCGCCCGTGAGGTGTCCGCGCCGCCCGGTGCCGTGTACCGGGCGCTGGCGGAGGACGTCGCCGGCTGGCCCCAGTGGTTCTCCGCGGTGACCTCGGCCCGGCCGCTGGACGGCGGGACGCGGCGCGAGGTGCGGCTCAAGGGCGGCACGCGTTTCGTGGAGACGATCGTGGCGGCGGAGCCCGACGAGGTCTACGCGTACCGGGTGGACGAGACCAACGCGCCGGGGATGCGGGCGCTGTTGGAGGAGTGGCGGATCGTCGCGGTGCCCGGGGGTTCGCGGGTGCAGTGGACGTTCGCGGCGGACGGCGCCGCCCCGTTCCGTATCGGTCTCAAGGCGGCGCGGGCGGGACTCGGCCGCGCGTTCCGCGACGCGGTCGGCGCCCTGGAGCGCCGCCTCGCCTCGACCGCGGCCTAGTCCGTGGCCTGACCGCGATCACTCCGGCCAGTTGCCCGTCTCCAGGAGCAGGTCGATCGCCTCGGCGTACGGGCCGATGTCCAGGCCCTGTTCGGCGAGCCAGGTGTCGGAGTAGTACTTGTCCAGGTAGCGGTCGCCCGGGTCGCACAGCAGGGTGACGACGCTGCCCCTGCGGCCCTCGGCCACCATCTCGGCGACGATCTTGAGGGCGCTCCACAGTCCGGTGCCGGTGGAACCGCCCGCCTTGCGGCCGATGGCGTGCTCGAGGGCGCGCACCGCGGCGACGCTGGCCGCGTCGGGGACCTTCATCATGCGGTCGATGGCGCCGGGCACGAAGCTGGGCTCCATGCGGGGCCGGCCGATGCCCTCGATGCGGGAGCCGCAGTCGCTGCGCGCGTCCGCGTTGTCCGTCGTCCAGCCCTCGAAGAAGCAGGAGTTCTCCGGGTCGGCGACACAGATGCGGGTGTCGTGCTGCATGTAGTGGACGTAGCGGGCGAGGGTCGCGGAGGTGCCTCCGGTGCCGGCGGTGGCGACGATCCAGGTGGGACAGGGGTAGCGCTCCAGCTCCATCTGCCGGTAGATGGACTCCGCGATGTTGTTGTTGCCGCGCCAGTCGGTGGCCCGCTCCGCGTAGGTGAACTGGTCCATGTAGTGGCCGCCGGTGCGGGCCGCGAGGGCCGCCGACTCCTCGTACATGGTGCGGGAGTCGTCGACGAAGTGGCACTGGCCGCCGTGGAATTCGATCAGCCGGATCTTCTCGGCGCTCGTCGTACGCGGCATCACCGCGATGAAGGGGACGCCGATCAGCTTCGCGAAGTAGGCCTCGGAGACGGCCGTCGAGCCGCTGGACGCCTCGATGACCGGGCGGCCCGGCCGGATCCAGCCGTTGCACAGGCCGTAGAGGAACAGTGAGCGGGCCAGCCGGTGCTTGAGGCTGCCCGTGGGGTGGGTCGACTCGTCCTTGAGGTAGAGGTCGATGCCCCAGTGCTCGGGGAGCGGGAAGCGCAGGAGGTGGGTGTCGGCCGAGCGGTTGCTGTCGGCCTGGACCTTGCGGACGGCTTCTTTGAGCCAGGTCCGGTAGTCCGGATCCGTGTGGTCGACGTCGAGCGTCGGCATCGGCCCGCCGGCCGGGCCCTCGCCTCGAGGATGGCCCTGCTGCATCGTGCTCACCGCGCGACTCCTTCGCATCGTCCCGAGCGTCCGCCCCCGATGATAGACACCTTCCACACGCTTCTCACCTGCATAAACACTGCTTTGGGCAGCTCAAAGCAAGGCCTGGTGGAGTGGGCATACTGGTACTGCGGGCGGGGCACGTGCAGACTGCACGGCACGGCGACGCACGACGGGACACCACGGACACGACGGACACCACGGTCTCGGCGGACGCGACGGACACGACAGATACGGCCAAGGGGGCGAGCGGCATGACGGAACCGGAGTTCACGGCCACGGGCGTACGGATCGGGCGGCGGCTGCGCTCGCTGACCCGGGCGGGGCAGGTCCGGATCAGGGGCGGCAGACTCGAGCTCCTGACGAGCTACGGGCGCGAGATCGACAGTGCGCCGATCGGTGAAGTCCGCGCGGGCAAGCCCTGGTTCGGGTCCGACGACCGCGCGACGGCGGAGGTCGACGGCCGGCGCTATCTGCTGCGGCTGGGCGGCCAGGGCGACGATCAGAGCGGTGACATGGGCGGCGACGCGGGGCCGCGCGCGGCGCGCCGCTTCATCGAGGCGGTCCGCAAGGCGACGGGCCGCTCCGGCTGAGACCGGTCCCGCCCCGCCCTTCCCGCCACCGGCGCAGTCACCCGCCGGAGTTGCACGCACACGCCCCCTGAGTCACGCTGGTCTCACATCACTACTCAGGGTTTACCGGCGATGACGCTGCGAACCAGCCCGCCGGACATGCAGCGGGCGGTTCCGGCACGGTGTGGTCGCTCCGCTCGATCCGTTCTCGTCTTCTTCCGGACTCATTCGGTCTTCCGGACTCATTCGGGGAGGCAGTCGTGATCAGCCAGCCGAGCAGGCATTGCACGGTGGAGCTCCAGGCCCTGCCGTCGCGGATCGGCCACGTCCGGTCCATCGTTTCGGCGCAGTTGCGCCACTGGCATCTCGAGCCGTTGATCGACCTGGCGGTGCTCGGGGTGACCGAGCTGCTGACCAACGTCCACCGGCACGCGGGGCCGGACAAGCAGTGCACCGTGGAGATCGAGCTGCTCAGCGAGCGGCTGACGGTCTCGGTGCACGACCAGGATCCGCGGCTGCCCGAGGTGCGGGACGCCGAGACGTTCGCCACGTGCGGGCGCGGCCTCGCCATGGTCGCGGCGGTCAGCGAGAGCTGGGGCGCGCACCGGCACGGCGTCGAGGGGAAGGTCGTGTGGTTCGCGCTGCCCGCCCCCGCGGCGACGGCGGCCGTGACCCCGTACCCGGTGTACCGGACAGCGGCGATGCGCAGCGCCGACGCTCCCTTACAGACTCCCGCCCGGTCCGCCGTCGCAGGCTGACCGGGCGGTGATCCTCCACCGGCGGCGGTTCACTCCGTCGCGATGGCACGCAGTACGTCGAGCCGTGCCGCCCTGCGGGCCGGGCGCAGTCCCGCCAGGGCGCCGGCGGCGAGCCCGACCAGGGCCACGACGACGAGCTGCACGGGCGGCAGCGCGAAGGCGAACGCGCTGTCGCTCGCCGCGTCCGAGGCCTTGACCAGGACCCAGCCGAGGAAACCGCCGAGTACGATCCCGCCCGCGGTGCCGAAGGCGGCGACGAGCACCGACTCCCAGCGGACCATGGCGCGCAGCTGGGCCCGGGTCTGGCCGACGGCCCGCAGCAGGCCGAGTTCGCGCGTGCGTTCGTGCACGGCGAGGGTCAGCGTGTTGGCGATGCCGAGCAGGGCGATGAGCACGGCCAGGGCCAGCAGCGCGTAGACGAGGGTGAGCATCATGTCGATGCCTCCCGCCGAGGACTGCGCGTAGGCGTCGCGGGTCTGCACGTCCGGGTTGCCGTACCGCTCGGCGACCTTCTCGACGGCTGCCTTGCCTTCGGACGTGCTCACGCCGTCCTTGAAGGTGACGGAGACGAGCGTGTCGGAGTCCTGGACGCGGTGCGGGGCCCACGCCTGGCGCGTGATGACGTAGTCGCCGGCGAGTTCGGACTGCCCGTAGAGGGCGCGGACCGTGAAGGGCGTGGTGGTGCCGTCGGTGAACGTGACGCGGGCGGTGTCGCCGAGAGCGAGGTGCTGCCGGTCGGCCTCGTCGCGGGTGATCGCGATGCCGTTCGTCCCGAGGTGGTCGAGGGAGCCCTGGACGCTGCCGAGGTCGAAGGAGCGGGCCAGGGCGACCGGGTCCGTGACGGTCAGGGCGCGGCCCGCGCCGTCCACCTTCGCGACTCCCTTGCCGAGCCCGACGGCGGTGTCCACCTGGGGCACCTGCGCGAGCGCGGGGGCGAGTTTCGGGCTCAGGCCGCTGCCGCCGGCGCCGAAGGACGGGGCGGAGACGGCGACGTCACCGGCGAAGGAGCGGTCGACGGTCTGGTTCATGGTCGCCTTGAGCGAGGCGCCGAAGACGGTGAACAGGGAGACGACGGCGACGCCGATCATCAGCGCGCTCGCGGTGGCGGCGGTGCGCTTGGGGCTGCGCAGGGCGTTGCGCCGGGCGAGGGCGCCCGTGACGCCGCGCAGCCGGGCGAGCGGGCTGCCGAGGACGCGGACGGCGGAGGTCGAGGCGACCGGGCCGAGCACGACGAACGACGCGAGGGCGAGGACCGCGCCGACGGCCGCGAGGGTCAGCGACGGGCTGGCGAGGACGCCGACGAGCGCGGTGGCGAGGGCGATCACGCCGAGCGTGACGCCGGTGACGGCGCGGGCGCGGGAGGCGCCGGAGTCGTCGACCGAGGTCTCGCGGAGCGCGGCGAGCGGCGCGGTGCGGCCGGCCTTGAGGGCGGGCACGAGCGCGGAGCCGAGGCAGACGACGATGCCGACGGCCAGGGGCAGCAGCATGGACAGCGTGCTGATCACCAACGCGCCGTCGGGGAAGGGGAATCCGATGGCGGGGAACAGCGCCTGGAGTCCGGCCGCGATGCCGATGCCGCCCGCGAGCCCCGCCGCGGAGGCGACGACGGCGACGACCCCGGCCTCGACGAGCGTCATGGAGGTGACCTGGCGGCGTGCGGCGCCGAGCGCCCGCAGCAGGGCGTTCTCGCGGGTGCGCTGGGCGACGACGATCGCGAAGGTGTTGTGGATCGAGAAGGTGGCGACGAGCAGCGCGATGCCGGAGAAGACGAGCAGGAAGGTCGTGAACAGGGTCAGGAACTGGCCGGAGATCATGTCCGTGTTCTCCTGCGCCGAGTCCTGTCCGGTGATCGCCTCGACGCCGCGCGGCAGTTCGGGGCGCAGGTCGTCGACGAGCTGCCGCTGGCTGACCCCGGGCTCGGCGCGGACCTGCACGGACGCGGCCTCGCCGGGCTTCGCGGTGAGGTACTTCTCGGCGTCGGCGCGGGTCATTCCGGTGAAGGTCACCTGGGCCATGCCGTCCTCGCCGCCGAACGTGGCGAGGCCGACGACGGTGACGCGCACCGGGTCGGGCGTGCGCAGGGTCGTGGTGTCGCCGATCTTCAGGCCGCCCTTGTCGGCGGCGCCCCGGTTCACGACGACCTCGCCGGTCTTCTGCGGGGCGCGGCCCTCGGCGAGCCGGTACGGGTTGAGGTCGGGGTCGGTGATCCAGTTCCCGGCCAGGGTGGGCGGGCCCTGGCCGCCGATGGGCTTGCCGTTCGCGCCGACGAGCTGGCCGGCGCCCTGGATGTTGGGGACGGCGGCGGCGACGCCGGGCGCGTCGGCGAGGTCGTCGGCGAGCGCGGCGGGCCCCCGCCGCCGCGGGGCCCGGGGCGCCCCGGGGGGGGGGATTGGGGGGGCGCGGGGCCCCACGCCCTCGGTGGCGCCGGT
>NZ_JBHYTK010000090.1:0-1316 GCF_042749255.1 Streptomyces sp. NPDC059524
CCCCACACCCCGTTTCCGGGCGGAGGGACTGCGGCGTCAGGCCAGGCGGGAGACGGCCGCCGCGACGCGCTCGTCGGTGGCGGTCAGGGCGACCCGCACGAACTGCTCCCCGGCCGAGCCGTAGAAGTCGCCGGGCGCGACGAGGATGCCGAGCTCGGCGAGGTGCGCGACGGTGTCCCAGCAGGACTCGCCGCGGGTCGCCCAGAGGTAGAGGCTGGCCTCGCTGTGCTCGATGCGGAAGCCGTGGGCCTCCAGGGCGGCGCGCAGCTGCTCGCGGCGGGCCGCGTAGCGGGCGCGCTGCTCCTGGACGTGCTGGTCGTCGCCGAGGGCGGCCACGACGGCGGCCTGGGTGGGCGCGGAGGTCATCATGCCGCCGTGCTTGCGGATCTCGAGCAGCTCGCCGAGGACCGCCGCGTCACCGGCGAGGAACGCCGCCCGGTACCCCGCGAGGTTGGACCGCTTGGACAGCGAGTGGACGGTGACCAGGCCCTCGTAGGAGCCTCCGTTGACGTCCGGGTGCAGGACCGAGACGGGGTCGGCCTCCCAGCCCAGCTCGATGTAGCACTCGTCGGAGAAGACGAGGATGCCGTGCTCGCGGGCCCAGGCCACGATCCGGGTGAGCTCGTCCTTGGACAGGACGCGGCCGGTCGGGTTCGACGGGGAGTTGAGCCACAGGAGCTTGATGCCCTCGGGGTCGAGCTCCGTGCCCGCGGCGCCGGCCGCAAGTGTCTCAATGTCGTACGCCACATGGTCGGCGCGGGCCAGGCGGGCGCCGACCTCGTACGTCGGGTACGCGAGGCGCGGGTAGGCGACCTTGTCGCCGGGGCCGAGCCCCAGCTGGGTGGGGAGCCAGGCCACGAGTTCCTTGGAGCCGACGACCGGCAGGACGTTGTGGTGCGTGAAGTCGCGGGCGCCGAGGCGGCGCTCGCACCAGGAGACCAGCGCGTCGCGCAGCTCGGGCGTGCCCCACACGGTCGGGTAGCCGGGCGAGTCGGAGGCGCCGGCCAGAGCCTTCTGGATCAGCTCCGGCACCGGGTCCACGGGGGTGCCCACGGAGAGGTCGACGATGCCGTCGGGGTGGGCCGCGGCCGTCTTCTTGTACGGCTCCAGCTTGTCCCAGGGGAAGGTGGGGAGGCGGTCGGAGACTGCGGACACCGGGCGGCTCACTTCTCTCTCGGAACGGACTCAGTACCGGTGAGTACTGGGTTCGGAAAACAGCCCGGTCCCGTACGGCTGACGTGGTATCCAGTGGGCGAGGGGTGGTGGGTTGAGTTACACGGTCAGACGCGGGGTCCCGAGGTGCGGGGGGGCCGGGG
>NZ_JBHYTK010000090.1:1326-20579 GCF_042749255.1 Streptomyces sp. NPDC059524
GGGGGGTCGTCTCCGGCCTCTGGTGTCGTGCACACAGTCTTGGGCCCGTCCTCCCTGCGTCGTTGTCTGCTGGTCATTAAACGCCCGGCTCCCGACTGCGACTGACGAAGCCGTACGGGACCGGGGTCGTGCGCATGCGTACCGCTGACCGGCGGCGTCAGCCGTTCTGCGGCGGCAGCGCGGCGATGAACGGGTGGTCCTTCTCGATCAGGCCCATCTTCGAGGCACCACCGGGCGAACCGAGCTCGTCGAAGAACTCGACGTTCGCCTTGTAGTAGTCCTTCCACTCCTCAGGAGTGTCGTCCTCGTAGAAGATCGCCTCGACCGGGCAGACCGGCTCACAGGCACCACAGTCGACGCATTCGTCCGGGTGGATGTACAAGGACCGGGAGCCCTCGTAGATGCAGTCGACCGGGCACTCCTCGATGCACGCCTTGTCCTTGACGTCGACACAAGGCTGCGCGATGACGTAAGTCACGCTGTCGTTCCTCCTCGATAGGGCGCTGGCGGGCCTCCACAGGCTCCGCCGCCTGGCGCGCGGGAGCGCGGCGTCGTCGATGCCCGCCCCTAGTATCTCCGTTCTTGGGCATGATCCGAACAGGAGGGGTGGACCGAGCTGTGGAATTCACTGCGGGCGGACGGCTCGAGGTTCGCTTGAACCCGTCTGACGTGGGAAAACGCGTGTCTGTACGACGGGTGACGGAGGACGGCCCCGCGGGTCGGAAGTTCACCGACACCGTCGGCGTTCTCACATCGTGGGACGATGGTGTGCTGCACATCACACGACGGGGTGGTGAGAGCGTGCGCATCGAGGAGTCGACGCTGGTCGCGGGCAAGGTCGTGCCCGCCGAACCGGCCCGCCGGCGCGGCCCCGCCGCCACGTTTCCGGAGCTCGCCCGGGCCGCCGCGCGCGCCTGGCAGCCGCTGGAGAGCGAGCGGCTCGGCGACTGGGAGCTGCGGGCGGCCGAGGGCTTCACGCGGAGGGCGAACTCCGTCCTCCCGCTGGGCGATCCCGGTCTCCCCCTCGACGAGGCCCTCGCCTTCGTACGCGCGTGGTACGCGGCCCGTGATCTTCCCGCTTACGCCCAGACGGCCACGGGGGCGCCCGGTGCGCAGGAGCTGCTCTGCGCGGAGCTCGAGGCGCGGGGCTGGGTGCGGGAGGTCAGCGCGGAGCTGCGGATCGCCTCGCTGGCGCCGATCGGGGACGCGGTGGACGCGGTCGATCTCGGGGAGCGGGTGCGGATCGCGCGGACCTGCGACGAGGCGTGGCTGAACCGGTACCAGCGGTTCGGGAAGGCCTCGCCGGCCGTGCTGAAGGTGCTGCACTCCGGGCCGTCCGTGTGGTTCGCGACGGTGCCCGGCGAGGGCGGGGCGCCGGCGGCGATCGGGCGGTGCGTGGTCGACGGGCGGTGGGCCGGGTTCGCGGCGGTCGAGGTGGCCCCGGAGCGGCGCCGTGAGGGTCTCGGGACGCTGGTGATGGCGGCGCTGGCCCGGCAGGCGCTCGACGAGGGTGCGTCGGCGGCGTGGCTGCAGGTGGAGGCGGACAACGCGGGGGCGCGGGCGCTGTACGACGGTCTGGGCTTCGCCACGCATCACGCCTACCACCACTACCGGGCGCCGGAGGCGGAGGCGGACGGGCGATGAGCAGCGAGCTGCGCCGCAGGTTCGCCGAGGAGGCGCGGGCCGAACGGCCTGATCTGGCGCTGCTGTGCCTGTTGGTCGCGGCGGAGGCGGATCCCGGGCTCGACGAGGCCGGGATGGACGCCGTGCAGATCGAACTGGACGAGCTGGCCGGGCAGTTGCCGTTCCGGCCGGGCGGGCCGCGGTCCTGGGCGCTCGCGCTGGGCGAGCTGCTGGGGGCGCGGCTCGGCTTCCACGGGGTGCCCGGCGACTATCAGCGGCTGGAATCCTCGCTGCTGCACGAGGTGATGCGGCGGCGGCGCGGGCTGCCGATCCTGCTGTCCGTGGTGTGGCTGGAGGTGGCACGACGGGCCGGGGCGCCGGTGTACGGGGTGGCGCTGCCGGGGCATTTCGTGGTCGGGTTCGGGGCGCCGGAGGAGCAGGTGCTGGCGGATCCCTTCGGGGCGGGGCGGGTGCTGAGCGGGGCGGACGCGGAGCTGCTCGTCGTCGGGGCCACGGGGGCGCCGCTGGAGGGGTCGATGCTGCGGCCCGCGGATCCGGTGGAGATCGTCCTGCGGATCCTCAACAACGTGCGGGCCTGGGCGGCGGCGCGCCCCGAGCACTCCGACGTGTCCCTGTGGGCGGTGGAACTGTCCCTGCTGCTCCCCTCGCACCCGGCCCGCCTGCGCTACGAGCGCGCCCAACTCCTGGTCCGTCGCGGCGAGTTCGTCTCCGGGGCGGTCGAGCTGGAGGCCTACGCGGAGGTGCTCGGCGCGGTGGACGACGCGGCGGCAGAACTCGTCCGCGGCCAGGCGCGCGCGGCCCGGGCGATGATGAACTGAGCGGTGCGGGGCGGCTGGTCGCCGGGTGCGCCCCTCGTCGTGGCCGATCGCGCCCCGCCCCGAAGCCGCTGATCAGGCACAGCCCCGCGCACCTGAGGGGGCGCGGCTCACAGCCAGCCCTTTTCTCTGGCGGCTCTTACCGCTTCCGCTCTGTTGCGGACCGCCAGTTTTTGGATGGCTGTGGAGAGGTAGTTGCGGATCGTGCCCTGGGAGAGGTGCAGGGCACGGGCCAGTTCCGCGTTGGTGCGGCCGTCGGCGGCCTCGCGGAGGATCTCGCGTTCGCGGTCGGTGAGGGGGTTGGCGCCCTCGGCGAGGGCGGCGGCGGCCAGGGCCGGGTCGATGACGCGTTCGCCGCGCAGGACCGTACGGACGGCTTCGGCGAGCTGGGCGGCCGGGGCGTCCTTGACGAGGAACGCGTCGGCGCCCGCCTCCATCGCGCTGCGCAGGTAGCCCGGGCGGCCGAAGGTCGTCAGGACGACCAGCTTCACGTCCGGGAGGGCGGCGTGGAGTCGGGCGGCGGCCTCGATGCCGGTGCAGCCGGGCATCTCGATGTCGAGCAGCGCCACGTCGACGGCGTGCGCGCGGGCCGCCGCGAGGACCTCGTCGCCGCGGGCGACCTGGACGACGACCTCGATGTCCGGCTCCAGGCCGAGCAGCGCCGCGAGGGCCTCGCGCACCATCGACTGGTCCTCGGCGAGCAGCACCCTGATCGTCGTGTCGTTCGGCGTGATCATGCGGCGGATCCTACGGAGGCCGCGGGGACCCGGGCCACCAGCAGGAAGCCGCGCCCGGCCGCCGGGCCGGTGTCGAGGGTGCCGCCGACGGCCGCGACGCGTTCGGCGAGGCCGGTGAGGCCGTTGCCGGGCGGGGAGCCGGAGGGCCCGGCGCCGTCGTCCTCGACGGTCAGCTCGACGACCGGCCCGGCGAGGGTCTCGCGCCGGACGAGGTGGACGAGGCAGCGCCGGGCGCCGCTGTGCCGTACGACGTTGGTGACGGCCTCGCGCAGGGTCCAGGCGAGCGCGGCCTCCTGGGTCTCGGGCAGGTCGGGACCGGTGGAGGGGACCTCGGCGGCGATGCCGGCGGCGGACAGCGCCGCCTGGGCGCCCGCGAGTTCGGCGGCGAGCCGGGGCCGCCGGTAGCCGGTGACGGCCTCACGGACGTCGACGAGGGCCTGCCGGCTGACCTTCTCGATGTCGGCGACCTGGTCGGCGGCCTTGTCGGGGTGGTCGGGCAGCATGCGGCCGGCCAGTTCGCTCTTGAGCGTGATGAGCGACAGGGAGTGGCCGAGCAGGTCGTGCAGGTCGCGGGCGAGCCGCAGCCGCTCCTCGTTGGCGGCGAGCTGGGCGACCTGGGCGCGGGCGCGGCGCAGTTCGCGGGTGGTCCGTACGAGCTGGCGCACGCCGGTCATGGAGAAGCCGCCGAGCAGCGCGGGCACGACCAGGCCGAGTTCGGGCCCTTCGTCGAGGTATGCGGCGATGGCGACCATGAGGCCGGTCGTCACGAGGATCGCGATGCGGGAGACGCGGATCGGGAGGACGGCTCCGCAGGCGACGGCCACGTAGACGAAGAGGACGAGCCAGGGGCCGCCCAGGGTGAGGGAGAGGGTGACGGCGCCGGCCGTCAGGGCGGTCAGGGCGGCGGGCACGATCGCGCCGGTCACCGGCCAGTTGGTGTGCCGGAAGACCAGGGTCACGTAGGCGAGGGTGAACAGGATCAGGCCGGTCCAGCCGAGGGCGGTGCCGGCGGGGCCGTGCCGGTGGTCGAGCAGGTCGGAGACCGGGTCGCTCATGAAGATCAGCCACATGCCGATCCAGAGGAGCTTCACGAAGAACTCGCGGCGGTTCTCGGGCGGCTGACCGATCTTGGGCAGCCGCCGCTCGGTGCCGGCGTCGAGCCCGGCGTCCACGTCCATGTCGCTCACGCCTTCAGGGTGTCCTTCCGGTACAGCCAGGCCGCGCCGCCCGCGAAGAGCAGGAAGTACGCGACGAGCAGGGTGACGTCCCCGGCGTGCGGGGCGTCCCCCAGTTCGATGGCCCGGCCGAGGGCAGCGTACGCGTGCGTGGGCAGCCACCGGGCGATGTCCTGGAGCCAGTCCGGGAACGTGGTGGCGGGCATCCACAGGCCGCCGAGGACGGACAGGCCGAAGTAGACGATCATCGTGAGGGGGCGGACCGCGTCGCCGGACGCGAGGTAGCCGATGGCGACGCCGAGCGCGGCGAAGCAGAGGCTGCCGGCCCAGATCGCGCCGGTGAGCGCGAGCCACTGCCAGGCCTCGAACCGTACGTCCTTCAGGAGCGCGGCGACGGCGAAGACGACCACGATGGACGGCAGGGAGACGACGGCGGCGCTCGCGGTCTTGGCGAGGACGTAGCCGCGGCCCGGCAGGGTGGTCAGGCGCAGTTGGCGGACCCAGCCGCTCTCGCGTTCCTTGGCGATGCGTTCGCTGTTGCCCATGAGGACGGCGGTGAGGGCGCCGAAGGAGGCCATCGAGACCATCATGAACGAGGCCACGGTGAGGCCGGTGCCGTCCACCCGCTCGTCCGCGCCGCCCGCGCTCCCGGAGATGATCAGGAACAGGACGGACGGGTAGATCACCGAGAAGAACAGGAACTTCTTGTTCCGCAGGGCGCGGGCGAGTTCCAGCTTGATCAGGCTGTTCATCGGGTTCTGGCCTCCTCGGCCTCGGTGATGGCGACGAAGGCCTGCTCCAGGCCGAGGCCCGCGACCTCCAGGTTGCGCGGGTAGAGGCCGAGCCCGTACAGCGCGTGCACGGTCGCGTCGGCGTCGGTGGACTGGATGCGGACCGTGGATCCGGAGACCGTGATGCCGGTCAGATGCGGGAGCCCCGCGAGGGCGTCGGGGTCGACGGCGTCGAGGTCGAAGGAGACCTTGCGGGCGCCCGCCTTCGCCTTGATCTCGGCGGCGGTGCCGTCGGCGAGGAGCCGGCCGCGGTGCAGGACGAGGACGCGGTCGGCGATCGCGTCCGCCTCCTCCAGGTAGTGCGTGGCGAACAGGACGGTGCGGCCGCGGTCGGCCTGCTCGCGCATGGTGGCCCAGAAGGCCTGGCGGGCGGAGACGTCCATGCCGGTGGTCGGCTCGTCGAGGACGATCAGGTCACTGTCACCGGCGGTGGCGAGGGCGAAGCGGACGCGCTGCTCCTGGCCGCCGGACAGCTTGTTGACCTTGCGGTCGGCGATCTGCGTGACGCCCGCGCGGCTGAGCACCTCGCGCACCGGGTACGGGCGCGGGTGCAGGGAGCAGGCCAGCTGGACGAGTTCGGCGACGGTGACCTCGTCCATGAGGCCGCCGCTCTGCAGCATGGCGCCGACGCGGCCGCGGACGATGGCCTCGCGGGGCCGGGTGCCGAAGACGCGGACGTCGCCGCTGTCGGCGGGGCGCAGGCCGAGCAGCAGGTCGAGGGTGGTCGACTTGCCGGCGCCGTTGGGCCCGAGGAGGGCGACCGTCTCGCCCGGGTGCAGTTCGAGGCTGAGGCCGTCGACCGCCTTGACGGTGCCGTAGGCCTTGGTGACCCCGGTGAACGTGACCGCTGCTGCATTCATACGGCCATCGTCGCGGGCGGGCGGCGGCGCCCGGCAGTGTCGCGCGTCGCGACTCCCGCATGACGGATGTCATGCGGGAGCCGTGACGGGGCCGGCTACGTGGGGTTGGTGTCGATCTCCACGACGCGCTCGGCCGCGGTCTTGCCGAGCAGTGCCCGGCCCATCGCCTGGGCGACGTCCTGCGGGGTGACCGGGGTCTTCTTGCCGGTGCCGCGGGTGATCAGGACGCCGTCGAAGGTGTTGCCGTACAACTCCTTGAGCGCCTTCAGGTCGTAGGTCTCGACGAGCTTGCCGTCGACGGCCTTCATGCCGAGGATCTTCGGCAGCGACTTGTCGGGGCCGAACGGGATGGACGCGCTGCCCGCCTTGATCGTGATGAGACCCGACATGGCGGGCTCGGCGAACTGCTTCATCTTCCGGTCGACCTCGGCGTTCGGCACCGTGGGCTGCCGGGTCGTCGTCGGCACCTGGACGGGGCCCGAGGCGCCGGTCTCGACCTGGGCGCGGTAGGCCTCGCTGACGGCGGCGGTCGACTTGTCGACGTCGATGCCCTTGCCGGTCTTGCCGTAGACGGCGACGGCCTTGCCGGGCTCGAAGCGGATGGTGCCGTCGCCGGACGCGGCGGCGCCGCCCGCGGCCCGCTCCAGGGCGGCCGCGAGCTTCTCGTTGTCGACCGGCATGACCGGGTCGACGACGCGCTCGCCGCCGAACAGCGAGCCGATGACGGAGACCGGGTTGTAGTCGCTGCCCGCGGCGGCGCTGACGGTGGCCGCGCTGTCGAGGGAGAGGCCCGCCTGGTCCGGCTTCAGCTCGACGGTCTTGCCGTCGACGGAGAGCTTCAGGGCCTGGTCGGTGCGGGCGCCGAGGGCGGTCTCCAGCTTGGCGGCGGCCTCGTCGCGGGTGCCGCCGCCGATGTCGACGCCGAGGACGGTGGTGCCCTTGGGGACGTCGGAGTGGTTCATGAGCAGGCCCGCGCCGTAGGCGACACCGGCCAGGCCGACGACGCCGGCGCCGATCAGGACCAGCTTGTTGCGGCCCTTCTTCTTGGCGGGGGCCGACTGGGCCGGCACCGGGTCCGGCAGCTTCGGCGGGGTGAACGGCGTGGGCGCCGGGCCCTGGCCGCCGGTGGGCGGGGCGAACGGCGAGCCGGGGCCGCCGGCCGCCGGGACGCGCGGGATGCCGCTGGTGAGGGTGTCACCGGAGACATGGCCGCCCTGCGCGGAGGGGCCGGGCTCGGGGGCCGGCTTCTGCGGGGTGAGGATCGCGGTGTCGTCGCTCATCCGGGGCGCGGTCCCCGCGCCGGGGACGGCCGGATCCGGGACACCGGAGGTGATCATCGGGCCGTCGCCGCTGACGGGGCCCGTCGTCGGACCCGCCGGGCCGCGGCCGCCGGAGTCCTGGCCGCCGGAGAAGAACGGCAGGTCGCCGCGGTCGCCGGGGGCCTGCGGGCGCGGGCCGGAGGACGAGCCGAGGGGGCCGGTGGCGATCGCGCCGGTCACGTCGAAACCGCCGGACGAACCGCCGTCCCGCGGCGCCTCGGGCGTGCGGGGCGCCTGCGGCTCGGGGTCCGGGGCGTGGTCGCCGGAGGCCGAGGCGGCGGGCGCCGCCTTGCGCGGGGCGAACCAGTCGCTGGTCTTCTTCTCCTCGCGCGGCGTCTCACGCTGCGCCTCGGGCTCGGCGGGCGCCTGCGGGGCACCGGCCGGGGCCGCGGCGGACGCGGAATCCGTCGTCGAGGCCGCGTAGGACGCGAGGGCCGAGGGGCGGGACGCGTCGTCGGCGGGGGCGGCGGCCGGGGTCCGGGCCGGCTCTCCGCCGTCCTTCGGCTTGCCGTCCGCGTCGCTCATCGGCGTGCGCATGACGACCGGCGGGATCGGCCGGGAGCCGGGGATGTTGATCCGGATCCGGGTCGTCAGCGTGGTCTCGGTCTTCGGCGCGTCCGGAATGTCGGTGCCCTCGTCGCCCGGAGGCGTCGGTCCGGCGTCGCCGGGACGCGCGGACGTCCCGTAAGGAGGCGTTCCCGACGGGTACGCGGCAGCCCCGCGCCCCTGGGGCCCGGAGGACGAACTGTCAGTTTCACGACTCAAGGCAGGTTCTCCCGGTTGGCTCCGCCGCCCGTCTCGACCTCGCGCGGGCTGCTCGGCGGCGCGCACCACCATACTGGCCGCGGCCGGGGGTCACTGTGTGACGGATGGTGAATCCCGTGCGGCGAGGTCGTCGAAGTGGTACGTCACTTCCCAAGTCGGGCGTCGGACGCGGGTGGTTGCTGCCCCACGCCAAGGGTGGCGCACATCACAGCCACGGCCATCCCGCCGAGCAGGAAGACGTACGAGCCGATGCCGGCGCCGAACACGAAGTCGCCCTCGGGCCGGCTCGTGGTGAGCAGGACGACCGCGACGAGCCAGCCGGCCGCGGGGATCAGGGCGCCGGTGCGGGTGCGCAGCAGGCGGGCGCCTCCGAGGAACAGGCCGGCCGCCCCGGCGAGCGCGAGCAGCAACCCGCCCGGGAACCAGCCGCTTTGGACGAGTGCGCCCGCGAGGCCGGCCAGTGCGCCGAGCACCAGCAGCAGGGCCAGGGCGGCGATCCGCGCGGGTGAGGTCCCGCCGAAGGAGAAGGGCAGGTCGACCTGCCGGTCCGTGGCCGTCCTGCCGTCGCCGCTCACGCGCTCACTCCCTCGAACAGGTCCTTCTCGCGGGCCGATCCGGGCTCGCCCCGCACCAACTCGTAGTACTCGATGTCGAACAGCGGCTGCGCCAGGTCGTTGGAGAGCGCGAAGACGGTGCCGTCGGCCGTGACGTCGACCTGGGTGGCGTGGGCGCGCATCGCGGCGGCCTTGCGGTCGGCGTAGGGGCGGCCGTCGATCTCGGTGGTGATGCGCTCGTCGTCGGTGACACCGGGGACGTCGGCGACGACCGCGGCCACGGTGAACGGGGTGGCGTCCAGGGTCTCGGCGAGGCGCCGGAAGCGGTCCTCGACGACGGTGCGGGGCACCCGGTTCCAGTAGATCTTCTCGATCGTGTGCGGTTCGCCGAGGTCGCGCCGGAAGGCGGGCTCGGCGGCGAGCTCCGCGGCCCGCTGGGCGACGCGGTGCGCCTGGATGTGGTCGGGGTGGCCGTAGCCGCCGTCGGGGTCGTACGTGACCAGGACCTGCGGGCGGATCTCGCGGACGACGGCGACCAGGTGGGCGGCGGCCTCGTCGAGGTCGGCGGACCAGAAGGAGCCGGGCCGCTCGTTCTGCTCGGCGCCCATCATCCCGGAGTCCCGGTAGCGGCCCGGGCCGCCGAGGAAGCGGTGGTCGGTGACCCCGAGCTCCTTCATGGCGGCGGCCAGCTCCCCGATCCGGTGCGGGCCGAGCAGATCCTCCCGGTCCGGGGCGAGATGTGCCAGATCGGCGGGAATGACCTCACCCTCCTCGCCGAGGGTGCAGGTCACCAGCGTCACGTGGGCGCCTTCGGCGGCGTACTTGGCCATCGTGGCGCCGTTGTTGATCGACTCGTCGTCGGGGTGCGCGTGCACGAGCAGCAGACGCCGGGCGGGCAGTTCGGTCATGCGCCCACCCTAAGACGAGCGGGACTAGAACTTGATGCCGCCGATCATCCCTGCGACGTTCGTCGTCAGCTGGGTGATGGACGGGGCGATGGAGGAGCTCGCCAGGTAGAAGCCGAGGAGCATGCAGACGATCGCGTGCCCCCATTTCAGGCCGGACTTCTTGGTCAGAATGAAGACGATGATCGCGAACAGCACCACGGCCGAGATCGAGAGTGCCACAGCGGTCCTCCTCCAAGGTGTCCAGTGCCCAGGGTCCACACAGCGCGTATGCATGATAACTATGCGTCGCCGCGCATGAGTCGCGGGAAGGGTGCACAGGGGCGGTGGGGAGCGCGCGGGGGCGCACGCCCCTGCG
Source organism: Streptomyces sp. NPDC059524 (assembly GCF_042749255.1). NCBI lineage: Bacteria > Bacillati > Actinomycetota > Actinomycetes > Kitasatosporales > Streptomycetaceae > Streptomyces > Streptomyces sp. NPDC059524. The sequence continues at coordinate 11,250 of NZ_JBHYTK010000090.1, forward strand.
GGCAAGCCGCTTCGGCCCGCGCACAGGGACACAGGGGGCGCATGTGAGGGCTGCGCCACCTAGGCTGCGGGGATGACCACCGAGATCGGAACAGACACCGGCGCCGAGGCGGCGTACTCCTTCCCGCGGCAGCACGCGCGTACCCAGCGTTTCACCCTGGGGGCGCCGCGCGCCTTCACGGTCGCGCCGGACGGGGAGCGCGTCGCCTTCCTGCGGTCCCCGTCGGGCACGGACCGGGCGAACGCGCTGTGGGTGCTCGATGTGACGGCCGGTCAGGAGCGGGTGGCCGCCGACCCGGTGGCGCTGCTCGACGGCGCCTCCGAGCGGCTCTCCGCGCAGGAGCGGGCCCGGCGCGAGCGCAGCCGCGAGGGCGGCGCCGGCATCGTGGGCTACGCGACGGACGCCGCCGTGGAGCTCGCCGCGTTCGCGCTCTCGGGCCGCCTGTTCGTCGCCGAGCTGCGCGCGGGCACCGCCCGCGAACTCCCGGTCCCCGGACCGGTCATCGACCCGCGCCCCTCCCCCGACGGCCTGCACGTCGCGTACGTGACGCAGGGCGCGCTGCGGGTCGTCGGCGCGGACGGCACGGGCGACCGGGCGCTGGCCGAGCCCGAGTCGGAGACGGTCACGTACGGGCTCGCCGAGTTCATCGCCGCCGAGGAGATGTCCCGCTACCGGGGCCACTGGTGGTCCCCCGGCTCGGACCGGCTGCTCGTGGCCCGCGCGGACGACGCCGCCGTGCAGCGCTGGTGGATCGCCGACCCGGCCCACCCGGACCGTGAGCCGGCCCGCACCGCGTACCCGGCGGCCGGCACGCCCAACGCCGAGGTGCGGCTCTTCGCGTACGGCCTCGACGGGGCGCGCACCGAGGTCGTCTGGGACCGCAAGGCGTACCCGTACCTGGCCCGGGTGCACTGGTCGGCGGACGGCGCCCCGCTGATCCTCGTGCAGGCCCGCGACCAGCGCAGCGCGCTCTACCTGGCGGTCGACCCGGCCGACGGTTCGACGCGGATGGTGCACGCCGACGAGGACGACCAGTGGCTGGAGCTGCTGCCCGGCGTGCCCTGCTGGTCGCCGAGCGGGCAGCTGGTGCGGATCGCGGACGAGGGCGGGGCGCGGGTCCTCGCGGTGGGCGAACGGCCGCTGACCGGGCCCCAGTTCCATGTGCGGGCCGTGCTCGACGTGGGGGACGGCGACGTGCTGGTCTCGGCGTCCGCGGGCGCCGACGCCGAGTCCCCGGAGACCGGCGAGGTGCACGTCCTGCGGGTCAACGAGCTGGGCGTGCAGCGCGTGACGACCGAGCCCGGTGTGCACTCCGCGGTGCGCGGCGGCGACGTCACCGTCCTCGTCTCGGCGACGCTCTCCGAGCCCGGGGCGCGGGTGCGGGTGGAGCGCGACGGCAAGCACGTCGCGGACATCGCCTCGTACGCCGAACGGCCCGTGCTCGCCCCGCGCGTGACGCTCACGGAGGCGGACGGCATCCCCTGCGCGGTGCTGCTGCCGACCTCGTACCAGGAAGGTGACGGGCCGCTCCCGGTGCTCATGGACCCCTACGGCGGGCCGCACGGGCAGCGGGTCATGGCCGCGCACAACCCGTGTCTGACCTCGCAGTGGTTCGCCGACCAGGGCTTCGCGGTGATCGTCGCGGACGGGCGGGGCACGCCGGGCCTCTCCCCCGGGCGCGAGAAGTCGATCCTGGGCGACTTCACGGTGACCCTGGACGACCAGGTGACGGCCCTGCACGCGCTGGCCGGGCGTTTCCCGCTGGACCTGTCCAAGGTGGCGATGCGGGGGTGGTCGTACGGGGGCTATCTGTCGGCGCTCGCCGTGCTGCGGCGGCCGGACGTCTTCCACGCGGGGATCGCGGGGGCGCCGGTCACGGACTGGCGGCTGTACGACACGCATTACACGGAGCGGTATCTGGGCGATCCGGGGGTCGACGCGGCGGCGTACGCGAAGAGTTCCCTGGTGACGGACGACGGGCTGTCCGAGGTGGCCTCGCAGCACCGGCCGATGCTCATCGTTCACGGGCTGGCCGACGACAATGTCGTCGTGGCCCACGCGCTGCGGTTGAGCTCCGCTCTGCTGGCGGACGGGCGGCCGCACGAGGTGTTGCCCTTGTCGGGCGTGACGCACATGACGCCTCAGGAGCAGGTCGCCGAGAACCTGCTCCTGCTCCAGGTGGACTTCCTGAAGAGGTCGCTGGGGTTGGACGGTCGCTGACGGCCCGGTGGGGGCTGGTCGCGCCCCGCGGCGGAGCCGCTGATGTCACAGCCCCGCGCCCCTGATGAGGCTGCGCCTCATCGGGGAAATGCGGCGCGAAGCGCCATGCATTTCAGGGGCGCGGGGAACTGCGCGACCAGCCCCCACACACCCGCGGACGACTACTCGCTCGGCACCACGTGTTTCTCCTCCGCGAAGTGGCACGCCGAGGGGTGCTTCGCCGGGTTGTCCTCCTCGCCGATGCGGAAGACCGCCGGGACCGCCAGGAGGGGGACCTCGTCCACGCAGCGCTGCTGCGCCTTCCAGCAGCGGGTGCGGAAGCGGCAGCCCGAGGGCGGGTTCGCCGGGGACGGGACGTCGCCGGAGAGGATGATCCGCTCGCGGTGCTCGCGCGCGTCCGGGTCCGGGACGGGCACGGCGGACAGGAGCGCCTGGGTGTAGGGGTGCGTCGGGTGCTCGTAGATCTCCTCGTCCGTGCCGATCTCGACGATGCGGCCCAGGTACATCACGCCGACCCGGTCGGAGATGTGCCGCACGATCGAGAGGTCGTGCGCGATGAAGACGTAGGAGAGGTCGAACTCGGTCTGGAGCCGGTCGAGGAGGTTGACGACCTGCGCCTGGACGGAGACGTCGAGCGCGGAGACCGGTTCGTCGGCGACGATGATCTCGGGGCGCAGGGCGAGGCCGCGGGCGATGCCGATGCGCTGGCGCTGGCCGCCGGAGAACTGGTGCGGGTACCGGTTGATGTACTCGGGGTTGAGGCCGACCACGTCGAGGAGGTCCTGGACGCGCTTGCGCCGGTCGCCCTTTGGGGCCACCTCGGGGTGGATCTCGTACGGCTCGCCGATGATGTCGCCGACCGTCATGCGCGGGTTGAGCGAGGTGTACGGGTCCTGGAACACCATCTGGATGTTGCGGCGGACGGCCTTCAGGGCGCGGCCGGACAGCTTGGTGATGTCCTCGCCCTTGTACTTGATGGCGCCGGCGGTGGGGCGTTCGAGGTTGACCAGCATCTTGGCGACGGTCGACTTGCCGCAGCCGGACTCGCCGACGATGCCGAGGGTCTCGCCCTGGGCGAGCTCGAAGTCGACGCCGTCGACGGCCTTGACCGCGCCGACCTGCTTCTTGATCAGGATGCCCTGGGTGAGGGGGTAGTGCTTGACCAGGCCCCGCACTTCGAGGAGGGGTTCAGCTTGAGGCATCGAGCGTCTCCTTCCAGAAGTGGCAGGCGCTGCGCCGCTCGGGGGCGACCTCGTAGAGCGGCGGGACGTCGGTGCGGCAGATGTCCTGGGCCATCGGGCAGCGCGGGTTGAAGGCGCAGCCGGGCGGGATGTTCATGAGGTTGGGCGGCAGTCCCTTGATGGCGAACAGCTCCTGGCCCTTCTGGTCCAGGCGCGGGATCGATTCGAGCAGGCCCTTGGTGTAGGGGTGGGCGGGCCGCTTGTAGATCTCGTGGACGGGGGCCGTCTCGACGATGCGGCCGGCGTACATGACGGCGATCTTGTCGGCGACGTCGGCGACGACACCCAGGTCGTGGGTGATGAGGATGAGGCCCATGTTGAGCTCGCTCTGGAGCTCTGCGAGCAGGTCCATGACCTGGGCCTGCACGGTGACGTCGAGGGCGGTGGTGGGCTCGTCGGCGATGATCAGGTCGGGTTCGAGGGCGAGCGCCATCGCGATCATGATGCGCTGGCGCATGCCGCCGGAGAACTGGTGCGGGTACTGGCCGACGCGTTCCTTCGCGGCGGGGATGCGGACCCGGTCCATCAGCTCGACGGCCTTGGCCTTGCCGTCCTTCTTGGACGTGCCCTTGTGGACGACGAACAGTTCGCCGATCTGCTCGCCCACGCTGAGCACGGGGTTGAGGGAGGACAGCGCGTCCTGGAAGATCATCGCCATCTCGGCGCCGCGCACCTTGCGCCGCTCCTCGTCCTTCAGCTTGAGCAGGTCGCGGCCCTTGAAGAGGATCTCGCCGCCGGTGATCCGGCCGGGCGGCATGTCGAGGATGCCCATGACGGCCTGGGCGGTGACGGACTTGCCGGAGCCGGACTCGCCGAGCACGGCGAGCGTCTCGCCTTCGTCGACGGTGTAGTTGACGCCGTTCACGGCCTTGGCGACGCCGTCCCGGGTGCGGAACTCGACGTGCAGATCGCGTACTTCGAGCAACGGCATGGGCGCTACCTCAGCTTCGGGTCGAGGGCGTCGCGCACCGCGTCGCCGAGCATGATGAACGCGAGCACGGTGAGGGCGAGGGCACCGGCCGGCCACAGCAGCATGTGCGGGGCGTTGCGGATGTAGGCGGAGGCGGCCGAGATGTCGATGCCCCAGCTGACCGCGGGCGGCTTCAGGCCGACGCCGAGGTACGAGAGGGTCGCCTCGAGCGCGATGTACGTGCCGAGCGCGATGGTCGCGACGACGATGACCGGCGCGACGGCGTTCGGCGCGATGTGCCGCAGCAGCATCCGGGAGTTGGAGGCGCCGAGCGCGCGGGCCGCCTGGACGTAGTCGTGCTGTTTGGCGGTGATGACGGAGCCGCGGGCGATGCGGGAGATCTGCGGCCAGCCGAGCAGCACCATGAAGCCGACGACGGGCCAGACGGTGTTGCTGGTGACGACGGACAGCAGGACGAGGCCGCCGAGGACGACGGGGATCGCGAAGAAGATGTCGGTGATCCGGGACAGGAGCGAGTCCCAGAAGCCGCCGAAGAAGCCCGCCAGGCCGCCGAGGACGGAGCCGAGGAGCGCGACGCCGAGGGTGGCGCAGACGCCGACGGTGATCGAGTTCCGGGCGCCGTACACGGTGCGGGTGTAGACGTCGCAGCCCTGGCCGTCGAAGCCGAAGGGGTGGCCCGGCTGGGAGCCTTCCTGGGCCTTGGCGAGGTCGCAGGAGAGCGGGTTCCCGGACGCGATGGCCTGCGGCCAGATCGAGATGAAGACCAGGAACAGGATGATCAGGCCGGAGATGATGAACACCGGGTTGCGGCGCAGGTCGCGCCAGGCGTCGGACCACAGGCTGCGCGGCTTGCCGGCCGGTCCGCCGCCGGCGGGTCCGCCGGTGCGGGTCTTCTCCAGGGTCTCGCCCTCGCTGGTGGCGAGGTCCATGGCGCCGCCCATGCCGGTGGCCGCGATGGCCCCGTCCTCGGGGGCCCGCCCGCCGCCGGACCAGGGTGCAGGCTCTGGCGCTTCGGGTTCAGGCATAGCGGATCCTCGGGTCGAGTACGGCGTACAGGAGGTCGACGATCAGGTTCACGAGGAGGAAGACCAGGACGAGGATCGTCACGAAGCCGACCACGGTCTGGGTGTTCTGGCGCACGATGCCCTGGTAGATCTGGAAGCCGACGCCGTGGATGTTGAAGATGCGCTCGGTGACGATGGCGCCGCCCATCAGGGAGCCGATGTCCGCGCCGATGAAGGTGACCACGGGGATCAGCGAGTTGCGCAGCAGGTGCCGGGTGATGACGCGGCGCCGGGGCAGGCCCTTCGCGATGGCGGTGCGGACGTAGTCGGCGCGCCGGTTCTCCGCGATCGAGGTGCGGGTCAGCCGGGTCACGTAGGCGAGGGAGACCGAGGCGAGCACGAGGCCCGGCACGATCAGTTCGTTGAACGGGGCCTCGGTGGAGACCGCCGGGCTGATCCAGCCCCATTCGACGCCGAGGAGCAGTTGCAGCAGCAGACCGGTGACGAACGTCGGGATGGAGATCACGACGAGGGTCAGCAGCAGCACCGTGGTGTCGATGGGGCGGCCGCGGCGCAGGCCCGTGATCACGCCGAGGGTGATGCCGACGATGATCTCGAAGAGGATGGCGACGATGGTCAGCCGGATGGTGACCGGGAACGCGCTCGCCATCAGCTCGGTGACCTTCTGGCCGTTGAACGCCGTGCCGAAGTCGCCGGTGAACACGTTCCCCATGTACGTCAGGTATTGCTGGAGCACCGGCTTGTCGAGGCCGAACTCCTTCTCCAGCTGGGCCTTGGTGGCCGGGTCGCAGGCCCGGTCGCCGCAGAGGCCGGCGATGGGGTCGCCCATCACGTTGACCATGAGGAAGATCAGCAGCGTCGCGCCGATGAAGACCGGGATCATCTGCAGCAGGCGCCGGATCACATAACGTCCCATGAGGACTCCGGGTTCCGGTTCCGTGAGCGGTGAGGGCGGCAGTCCGGCCGGTGACCGGTCCGGACTGCCGCCCTCCTGGGGTCAGTTGACCTTGATCTCGTTGTAGACGGGGACGCTGAAGGGGTTCAGCGCGACGTTGGAGACCTTGTCCGAGTAGCCGGCGCTGCCGTTCTGGTACCAGAGGGTGATCGCGGCCATGTTGTCGCGGACGACGCCCTCGGCCTCCTGGAACTTCTTGATGGCCGCCGTGGTGTCGGACTCGGCGTTCGCCTCGTCGATCAGCTTGTCGAACTGCTTGTTCGACCAGTGGCCGTCGTTGGAGGAGGCGTTGGTGTAGTACAGCGGCTGCAGGAAGTTCTGGATGAGCGGGTAGTCCATCTGCCAGCCGGCGCGGAACGGGCCCTTCATCTTCTTCTGCGTGATCTTGTTGCGGAAGTCGGCGAAGGTGCCGGTGGGGCTGCCGACGCAGGCCTTGTCGTTGTCCAGCGCGTTGTTGATGGAGTTGCAGACCGCGTCCACCCACTCCTTGTGGCTGCCGGTGTCGGCGTTGTAGCCGAGCTGCACCTGGCCGCCGGGGATGCCGCCGCCCTCCTTGACCAGCTTCTTGGCCTCGGTGGGGTTGTAGTCGCAGTACTTGCCGCACAGGCCGGGCTTGTAGCCGCCCTTCTCGCCGAGGACCGGGGAGGTCCAGTCGGTGGCCGGGGTGCGGGTGTTCTGGAAGATCGTCTCGGTGATCTGCTTGCGGTTGATCGCCATGGACAGGCCCTTGCGGACCTTGTCGCTGTCCGCCTTGTTCCACGCGGGGTCGTAGAACGGGAAGGCGAGGGTCTGCAGGATGCCGGCCGGCGTGTTGATGTAGCGGTCGCCGAGGTCGGCCTTCACGTTCTTGAGCTGGGAGGCGGGCACGTCGTCGACGAGGTCGAGGTTGCCGGCCGTCAGGTCCGTGTAGGCGGTGTTGTTGTCGGTGTAGACCTTGAGGTCCACGCCGCCGTTCTGCGCCTTGTCGTCTCCCGGGTACTTGTCCCACTTGCGCAGGGACATCTGGGAGCCCTTCTGGTACGACTGCACCGTGTACGGGCCGTTGCCCACGGGCTTCTTGACCCAGGCGTCGTGGTCGTCGAAGAACGCCTTCGGGAGCGGGGCGAAGGCCGCGTAGCCGAGGGTGTCGGGCCACAGCGAGAACTTCTGGTTCAGCTTGACCGTGAAGGTGCGCTCGCCGGTGACCTTGAGGCCGGACAGGGTCTGGGCCGACTGGCTGCCGCTGTCGGGGTGGACCTTGTCGTAGCCGTCGATCTGGCCGAAGAAGTAGGCGTTCTTCTGGTTGTTCTTCAGGCTCGCGCCGTAGTTCCAGGCGTCGACGAAGGACTTCGCGGTGACCTTCTCGCCGTTGGAGAACGTCCAGCCGTCCTTGACGGTGATCGTGAAGTTCTGCGAGTCCGAGGTGTCGATCTTCTCGGCGAGCATGTCCTTGGCCTCGCCGGTCTTCGGGTCGTACCGCTTGAGACCGCGGAAGATCATGTCGAGGACCTTGCCGCCCTGCACCTCGTTGGTGTTGGCGGGCTCCAGCGGGTTCTGCGGGTCGCCCCACGAAGAGCGCACGACGCCGGAGCCGTCGCCGCCACCGCCGCCTCCCCCGCTGTCACTGCCTCCACCACAGGCCGTCGCCGCGAGGGCTACGGCCACCGCACCTGCAGCCCATTTGGCGTGCGTGGCTCCACGCATGGAGTGCCTCCTCTTACCGATCACGCGTCACGTACGCCTCAATATCAACTCAACCCGGACATGTCGCACGCCGGGTGGGCCAACGGGTGTACGCGGTCGGAGGAGAAGGGTCAGACGGCCGCGGTGCGGCGGATCCAGCGGACCTCGCCGTCCTGGTGGACGTCGGTGGGACGCAGGCCGGCCGCCCGGGCGACCGCGGCCGAGGCGTGATGCTCCGGGTGGACGTGGGCCAGCACGATGTCGATCGGGCCCGCGATCCGGCCGGCCGCCAGGGCGTCGGCCAGCGCCTTCGCCGCCTCGCTCGCGATGCCTCTGCCCTGCCAGGGGGTGCCGGTGATCCAGGCGATCTCCGCGGTGCGGTGGGTGAGGTCGACGGTGGCCTGCACGGTGCCGGCCAGGACCCGCTCCTCCGTGATCCGCACGACCCAGTTCAGCCAGGCGGTACCGGGATCCGGCGCCCCGCCCACCAGCCTCTCGTACCGGGCCCTGAGCTCCGCCTCGCCGTACGGCTCACCCCCGATGAAGGTGTGCAGCCCCGGATCCCCGAGCACCCGAGCCATCTCCTCGGCGTGCGCCACGCCGAGCGGCACGAGCTCGAGCCGCGCGGTACGTATGAGCTGGGCCTGAACCACGGTTCTCCTCCGCGACGTGAGCGTGGGCGGCGGCTAGGCGGCGGCCGCTGACAGGTCCGTCCGCCACACGTGGGAGCGGATGAAGTTCCCCTTGGGGTACTCGAACTCGCACTCCTCGACGAGTTCGAACCCCGCCTTGCGGCAGACCGCGTTCGACGCGGCGTGGTGGACGGAGGGAAAGGCGTACAGGAAGCGGTGCCTGCCGTCGGCCCTGGCCCTGGCGACGACCGCCAGGGTCGCCGCGACCGCCAGACCGCGCCCCTGGAACTCCGGCAGGATCCCGTAACCCGTCTCATAGGCCGGCTCGCCACCCCACTCGTGGTCCCAGAAGCCGGTCGAGCCCACCGCCCGGCCCTCCGGCAGCAGCACGACACGGAACATGGTCCCGTTCGCGTCCGGGTCGAGATAACGCCGGTGCCGCTCCACGAGCCGCTCCTCGGACTCCGGACCACCGAGGTGCTCGGTCATCTCCGGCGTGTTGTTCCTACGGAGCAGGTCCAGATCACCCTCGGACCAGTGCTCGAGGGCTATGTGCGGAACATTGATCGCTGCCATGCCGCCAAGATACGACCCACCTCTGACAACGCCCCGGGGGCGGACTGCCCCGGAACGCGCGTCGGCCCGCACCCAGGGAGGTGCGGGC